>JAKEHD010000373.1 GCA_022615215.1 Blastocatellia bacterium | reverse complement strand
GCTCGGCGACGCGCTCGATAGCGGGGGGCTGAACAAAGGCGACCTGGTATTGTTTGCCGCCGTCGGCGCAGGCTACACGGTCGGCTCGGTCCTGACCCGCTGGGCATATTGAGTGGCTTGATTTTCCATCAATGCTGACAGGCAAAGGATGGAGGGAACGGTGTTTGAGAGTTTGAGAGACGTTTGAACGTTTCCTTCATCTTTCAGTAAGCCGAAGCATTGCGCTCGCCATCGGTCCTGCGCGCGCCGACGGCTTCCTGCACTATCTTCACGCCGACGCTTGCGCCGATGCGGGTCGCCCCTGCCTTTATCATTTCCTCGGCCTGCTTCAAGTCCTTGACTCCGCCCGATGCTTTGACTCCCATAGCAGCGCCCACCGCGCGGCGCATCAGCGCGATGTCTGCAACCGTTGCGCCACCCCTGCTGAAACCGGTCGAGGTCTTGACAAAATCCGCTCCAGCCTCTTTCGCTATACGGCAAGCTCGCACTTTTTCATCGTCCGTAAGCAGGGCGGTCTCGATGATCACTTTCGAGATGCACCCGGCTTCGCGCGCAACATCGGTCACGCTTCTTATGTCGCGCTCGACAAGAGCGTCCGTATTGCTTTTGAGCGCGCCGACATTGATGACCATATCGAGTTCGCCCGCTCCATCGAATATCGCGCGTCGCGCTTCGTAAGCCTTCGTGTCCGGGGCGTTCGCGCCGAGCGGAAACCCTATAACGGTGCATACCTTCACCCCGCTCCCGCGCAGGGCGCAGGCTGCTTCGCGCACCCATGTAGGGTTTATGCAAACGGACGCAAATCCGTATCGCGCCCCTTCCTCGCACACCTTCAATATCTCGTCGCGCGTCGCTTCGGGCTTGAGCAGAGTGTGATCTATGTAGCGGGCCACACGGCGGGCCGCCTCGCTTTCCGCGCCCGTAAGGCCCAGTCTCACTCCTCCGCCCGCAATTATCGAGTGCATGCGGTCGGGACATTTCACGAAGCACTCGTCGTGGCAGAGGGCACACTCGTTTGAAAGCGAACCGGTCCCAAGCCGCGAAAGTATTACATCGGTGATCTGCGAGATCAACTCTTCAATGTTTAGATCATCATGCATAAAACATCTGCCCGTCTGTCGAAACCGCTTCGAGCGCCTTCAATAAATGTATTCATTCAACAAATGTGTTCATTCCGACGGTCACTCGCGCGCGCTTTGATTTTTTCAAGCAGAGAGTAGGGCACTTGAAGATCGCCCAGCCCTTCGACCAAACGGATGTCGGGCTTATATGTGCCGTGATAATCGCTCCCGCCTGTTATCAAAAGATGGTGGCGCTCCGCCATCTCGGCGTACATGTCGCGCTGGTCCTGACTGTGACGACTGTAGACGGCCTCAATCCCATCAAGCCCCAGGGCTGCGAGATCCTCCACCAGCCGATCCAGTTCCTCCAGAGAAGAGAGCTTCAACTGATAAGGATGGGCCAGGACCGCAACCCCTCCGGCTCTGTGAATGAGATCGATGGAATCGGCGGGAGAGAGTCGCTTCTTTTCGACGTAGGCCGCAGCCCCTTTCGCCAGAAACCGGTCGAAGGCGTCCTGTATGCTGTCGACATAACCTCTATCGAGAAGGATGCGAGCGAAGTGCGGGCGGCCTACTATCTCGTTGCCCGCCAGCCGCTCGACCTCGTCGTAGCTTATGTCGATTCCTAGCGACTGTAGACGGGCTGCTATCTCTGGGTTTCTCCGGTCGCGTGCGTTTTTCAATTCCTCAAGCTGCGCTTTGAGGCGCGCACAACCGCTGTTGATGAAGTAACCAAGTATGTGCATCGTTCCGGGAGAGAACTCGGCGCTGATTTCTATGCCGTCGACGAACTCTATGCCGATTCGTTCGGCAGCGGCGCGGCCTTCTTCCAGCCCCGCCACCGTATCGTGATCGGTTATGGCAATAGCGCGCGCGCCTCGTGAAGCAGCCATTGCGACCAGATCACGAGGAGTGTCGCTGCCGTCGGAGTACACCGTATGAGAGTGAAGATCGATAATTCGGTTTGACATCGCGAGGATATTATCCGTCCTTCCGAGGCAAAGTCAATCTGCTATCAAACCGGACATCAAGTCTCAAAACTTGCAACAGGAGCCTGTTTCAAGGCGGTGCCTTGAAACCAGCCGCCAAAGCCTGTTTCAAGGCGTCCGTCTTAAAATCGGCTCTGGCGGCTGATTTCGCGGTTCACATAATTGCAAAAAGCAACAGACCCGCACTTGCAAAGGAGAGAAAAGATTTCAAAATGCGATAATATGGGCCTCCCGTGAAATCGGCTATCAGAGCCGATTTCACGGCCACGCGCGCGATCAACGAATCAAATGCCGCCGCTCACAAAAAAAAAAGTTGACAAGCATGCGCGAAGTCAATATATAACAACAATATGTTGTGTATCATTTAGACTAGTACACAAGAGCGGAAACTACACATTATCTTGTGTACGAGTCAAATTTAAAGGAAAGGAGAAACAGACTATATGGCAACTGCAAAGAAAGGCGGCGCTAAGAAGGCTGCTAAGAAGGCACCTGCTAAGAAGGCCGCCGCCAAAAAGGCACCTGCTAAGAAGGCCGCCAAGAAGGGCAAGAAATAGCATACTGCCGCCACGCAAAACGGGGGTTCTCTGTGTGAGAACATGGGAACGGGCGTCAGAGATCGTAATCCTCCAAACCACAGGAAGATTCGAACTCTGCGCCCGTTCCCTTTTTCACCTCCCGCGCGCAGGAAGACCCAAGACCTTCGACCTCTCTTCTCGCGAACAGATCGCTCTTCATACATTCGCTCACCCTCTCGCATAAAAATTCTCTCGCGGCTGTGACCCTGGCACAATGATTGATGTAAACTGATTCCTATTATGGCGATGGAAAGAGACGAACGTCCGTGGGGAATGTACGAGGTGCTCGCGGAAGGCGAGGGCTATAAGGTGAAACGCATAGAGGTGAAGCCGGGTCATCGCCTCAGCCTTCAGATGCACGAACAACGCAGCGAGCACTGGGTCATAGTCGAAGGCTGCGCCCTGGTCACTCTGGGGGACGAGGAGATACGTCGGGGCGTAAACGAAGATGTTCTGATTCCGGTGAGAACGAAACATCGGGTCGCAAATCCCGGCCCGGACAGGCTTGTGTTCATCGAGGTGCAATGCGGGCCTTATCTCGGTGAAGACGATATAACCCGATTCGAAGACGACTACGATAGAAAAGGGACCGAGCCGCGTTGAATGCGCCGGACGCGCCGGGCTTTGGTAGACCGTTCAGGCTCCGGCCTCCACCTTCACCGATGTTTGGTTGGGACGGGCAGGCTCAAGGGTGCCGTAAAGGTCCGGCTCGCCTTCAGGCCGCGTATGCCATCGTTTATGAATCCATAGCCATTGATCGGGATAACGCCGGGCGTATTCTTCGATCACGCCGGTAAACCGCGCGGTGTTTATCCGAACTTCCTCTTTGAAGTCGCCGGTCCTTACGAGCGGTATCTCCGGCTCGAACCTGAGTCGATGCTTCTTCAAGCTTTCATCCCATATAAGAAATCCCGGAATCACAGGGGCATTCGAGCGAAGAGCGAAGACCGCAAGCCCCGTAGTGGAACAGGCCGGTATCCCAAAGAAATCGCAGAAGACTCCCTGATCGGCCAGAGTGTTTACATCTATCAACAACCCCACCCCTTCGCCGCGCTTGAGCGCCTCAAGCACCGGACGCACGGCTTTGTTCTTGTCTATGGTGCGATTGCCCGACAGCTCGCGGTAACGATTCAGCAGGCGGTCTACGAGAGGATTGTCCAGCGGCCTGACCAGGAAGCTTATCGGGTGGCCGTAAGCCCCGTGAGCGAAAGCGCAAAGCTCCCACGCGCCGACATGCCCTGTCATCAATAGTACGCCTCGACCGAGGTCGGCGGCCCGCTCGTAATTTTCAAATCCGTCGTAGATGACGAGATCCGATATGTTCTCAGGTGTGATTCTGGGGAATTGAGAAAACTCCCCCAACAATCTGCCCAGGTTGCGAAATACGCCTTCGATTATCGCGCGGCGATCTTCCTCGCCGAGTTCCGGCATGGCCAGGATCAGGTTCCTGTGAGCGGTGCGCTGCAACCTGCCATGCAGCGAGTGAACGACGCGGGCAATAAGCTTGCTGACGGAGATAGCGCCGCCGCGAGGCAGAACCCCTAGCAGCTTCACGAGCAACCAGGCAGGCGCAAACTCGACAAAATTGCGAAAACCGCTTCTGACTTTGTCTGACACCTGCTCAAACTAGCACGGCCCATTGCTACTGTCAAATTCGAGAGTCGACAGGCGAAACGCCGATTCGAGACAGCCTCGCCGCAAAGGCATTAGGGCGGGGAAAAAGTCTCGATCATCGTCGAGCGTCAGACCTCATTGCCGATTTGCGTCGTCAGGCGATTGAAATTAGAATCTTGGATGGGTGCTTGACTATATTTATGAAGTCCTTCAAACATATATGACCATCAATCCCGGCACCAGTATCTCTCACTACCGGATCCTTTCACGCCTCGGCGCGGGCGGAATGGGAGAGGTCTACAAAGCGCACGATACGACGCTCGATCGCACGGTCGCTCTAAAGATTCTGCCGACCGACCTGGTAGAAAACGAAGACCGTGTGCGGAGGTTCGTGCAGGAAGCCAAAGCAGCCTCGGCGTTGAATCATCCTCACATCATCACTATTTACGAAATCGGCCAGGCCGCTGCCGAACAAGAATCAACAGATGCGCTCCGGATGTCAAACGGCGAATCGCAAGAGAATGCGTCAGCTTCCGCTAGGGGTTCGGGTTCGATACATTACATAGCTATGGAGTATGTGGATGGCGAGACCCTGCGCGCGCGCGCCAATCGTGATAAAAACGACCTCAAGAGGATGATCGAGTTCCTCGCTCAGGCGGCCGACGGGCTGGCGAAAGCACATTCATCGGGGATAGTTCACAGAGATCTCAAGCCCGAAAACATAATGATCACCGAGGACGGCTATGCGAAGATACTCGATTTCGGGTTGGCCAAACTGATGGAGCTTAAACAATCGCCCGGTGCCGGAATCGAAGAAGCTGCCACGCTGCTGATGGAGCAGACCCGGCCCGGTATGGTCGTGGGAACCGTAGGGTACATGTCGCCCGAACAGGTTCAGGGCAAGGAAGTGGATCAGCGATCAGACATATTCTCTTTCGGATGCATCCTCTACGAAGCCGCCACCGGCCGCAAGCCTTTCGCGGGCGAGTCGATAATCGATTCGCTTCATAAGATAGTTTATTCGCAGGCCCCGCCCATAAGGGATCTTAGCCCCGATACTCCCGCCGAGCTTCAAAGAGTGATTCGCAAGTGCTTGTCGAAAGACCCCGATGAGCGATATCAATCGATCAAGGAAGTGGCCCTGGATCTGCGCGAGATCATAAAAGAATATGATTCGCTGCCGCCGGTTTCCGACTCGCATTACACGATTTCCAGCACGGCTTCGGGCGCTCTACAGGCGCAGCGACGACGCCCGACAGGACTATGGATCGCGATAGGGGCAGTCGCGTTGATCGCAATCGTTGTCATTGCTTTCGGACTGTCTCGGTTCATCGCTCGCAAACCATCCAGGCCCACAGTCACTTTTCAAAGGATGGAGATAAGCCGTCTCACAAACAACGGCAAAGCATTGGATGCAGCCATTTCGCCCGACGGTAAGTATGCCGTCCATGTGATGAACGATGCCGGCCGTCAAAGCCTCTGGGTACGGCAGATTGCCACAAATAGCAACATAGAGATAGTGCCGCCTACTGAAGCCCATTACGGAGGTCTGTCTTTCTCGCGCGACGGCAATTATATCTACTATGTCAGGTCGGAGAAGACCAACCCCATAAGCGAGTTGTATCAGGTGCCCGCGCTCGGAGGCACGCCGAAAAGGATCATAGTCGACGTAGACAGCCCCATAAGTTTCTCGCCCGATGACAAACGGTTTGCCTTCGTGCGCGGTTATGTGAAAGAAGGAGAAGTGGCTTTGATGATTGCGAATGCGGACGGCTCCGGGGAGCGGAAGCTGACTGCGCGCAGGCTTCCCAACTCTTATGGAATACCGGCATGGTCGCCCGACGGCCGTGTGATAGCCTGCTCTGCGCTGACCAATGACGGCGGCGAACGATATATGAATGTGGTCGGCGTGCGAGTGGAAGACGGCAAGGAAATCTCCATCACATCTGAAAAATGGCTGTCGACGGGGCAGCTCGCCTGGCTTGCGGACTCAAGCGGAATCGTTATGACCGCAGCAGATCGAACATCCAGATTACCTCAGATATGGATACTCTCCTATCCGAAAGGTGAGAGCAGCCGGATCACTAATGACCTGAACAGCTATGTGAGTTTGAGTATAACTGCGGACTCAAGCACTGTGGCCGCCGTACAGTCGAACTCGCTTTCAAACATCTGGATAGTTCCAAACAGAGACGCGAGCCGCGCAAGGCAGATCACCTCCGGCGCAGGCAAGTACAATGGCATCGCCTGGACGCATGACGGACGTGTAGTCTGTAGCTCGAATGCAAGCGGCAGTCTGGACCTGTGGATTATGCAGCCCGATGGAACAGGACAGAAGCAACTGACCGCCAACGCCGAACAGAACGTCTTCCCGTCGGTCACCTCCGATGGCCGCTACATTGTCTTTGCTTCGAATCGCGGAGGCAACCGAAGCGTCTTCAATATATGGAGAATCGATATAGATGGAAGCAACCCGAAACAATTGACCGGCGGCAAGGGCGAATTGTGGCCTGAGTGTTCGCCCGACGGCCGATGGGTGGTTTACACGGACATTGGCACGGGGAAGCCCACTCTCTGGAAGGTCGCCATCGATGGCGGAAGCCCCGTACAACTGACCAACAGGTTTTCATTGCAATCGTTCATCTCTCCTGACGGGAAACTGATAGCCTGTTTGTACTGGGATGAACAACCGAACTCACAGATAAGCACGAGCGTCATTCCGTTCGAGGGAGGAGAGCCGATAAAGACTTTCAGCACGGCGACGGGCCGGGGGCGGTGGACGCCGGACGGGCGCGCTCTGACTTATGTGGACAATCGCGGCGGCATCTCGAACATAATGAGCCAGTCGCTTGATGGAGGTTCGCCCAAGCAATTGACCGATTTTACGACCGATCAAATATTCGATTTCGATTGGTCGCGCGACGGTAAACAACTCGCTTGCTTTCGCGGCATCGTCACCCGCGATGTCATTCTCATAAAAAATCTTGAATAAACGTTATCAACCACCGTATTACACAGATAACGCAAAGAATATCTGAGAAATCTGTGTGATCAGCGGTCAGTCAATTTCAGGAGCAGCGAGTCATTCGGCGGCTAACTCTTCAGCGCACGCTTTTTGGTCTCGCGCGAGCACGCTTCCACTTTCTTCGCAAGCTCACGTTTATACTCGGCCAGTTTCTCTGAAAGCACGTCGTCCGACACTGCAAGTATCTGCACGGCGAGCACGGCGGCATTCGAAGCTCCAGCCTTGCCTATGGCGACCGTTGCCACAGGGACTCCGGCAGGCATCATCACCGTAGAATAGAGCGCGTCGACTCCGTTCAGCGCGGACCCCGCGAGCGGCACGCCTATCACAGGCAGAGTCGTTTCGGCGGCGACCACGCCCGCGAGGTGCGCGGCTGCGCCCGCACCCACGATGAAGATGCGCGTGCCGCGTTTTCCGGCCGACTTCACATACCGGCGCGTGCGGTCGGGGCTGCGGTGCGCGCTCGTTATCTCAACGTCGTAGCCGACGCCGAAACGGTCTAGTATGCGAGCGGCCTCCATCATGACTTCGAGGTCGCTATCGCTTCCCATAAGGATTGCAACTGTCTTTTTGGTTTCGCTCATTTATCCTCTATCAAAAGTGGCTGCGGCGGAAACGATGAATTTCAGCCATCAGTCTTCAGCCCTCAGCCATCCGTCTTCCGTTCATAGGTCTGATAGCTGATAGCTGATGGCTGAAATTCAACTTGCGGCATTCCGCGTTTCTTCTGCTATGTCTTTGCGATAATGCATTCGCTCGAAAGTTATGCGTGAGATGGCTTCATAAGCGCGGTCGCGCGCAGCCGGGAGAGTCGACGCGCGCGCGGTCACGCCGAGCACTCGTCCCCCCGTAGTGAGAAAGCTTCCTTCCTCGCCGCGCCCCGTGCCCGCATGAAAGACGACCACTCCTTCAAGTGACTCGGCCTCTTCAAGGCCGCTGATGGGTCTCCCTTTTTCGAACTCGCCGGGATACCCGCCCGATGCCGCAACTATGCAAACCGATGAGTCCCGGCTCCAACTCACCTCCTCGGAGCCGATGCGCCGGTCGAGTATGGATTCGAAAATTTCCACAAGGTCGCTTTCGAGCCGCACAAGCACCGCCTGAGTTTCAGGGTCGCCCAATCGCACATTGAATTCGATAACCTTCGGGCCGTCGCCGGTGAGCATCAACCCTGCATAGAGCACTCCGCTAAACGGGTTGCCTTCATCCGACATGCCGACGAGAGTAGGCTCGATTATCTCGCGCGTGATGCGCGCAAGCGTATCGTCATCTATCAAACCCGGAGTGGAAAACGATCCCATCCCTCCCGTGTTAGGCCCTTCGTCACCGTCGTTTGCGCGTTTATAGTCCTGAGCGGGGGCGATTATTTTGTAATCACGCCCATCGGTGAAGATCATAAGCGACGCCTCGCGCCCGGTCAGGCATTCTTCCAGGACTATCGACAGGCCCGCGTCTCCGAATACGCGCTCGACCATGAAGCGTTCGATAGTGAGGTCGAAGGCTTTACGATCCGGCGCTATGAAAACGCCTTTACCGGCGGCCAGACCGTCGGCCTTTATCACTACGGGAAATTCGAATCCGCTTTCCACGCCTTGTCGCGCTTCTTCAGGAGACCGGCAGGCGATGAATCGCGCTGTAGGGATGGAGTGGCGGGCCATGAACTGCTTTGCAAAAATTTTGCTTCCTTCGAGCCGCGCGGCCGCAGGCGACGGGCCTATGACTCGGAGCCGCCTCTTTTGAAACGCATCGGCCACACCTGCAACGAGCGGGGCTTCAGGCCCTATCACCGTGAGATCGGCCTCTATCGATTCGGCAAGCCGGGCGAGTTCTTCTGGAGCGTTTACGTTAGCCGGAAGGCAGCGGGCTGTCTCACATATACCGGCATTGCCGGGCGCAGAGTAGAGTTGCTGCGTGTGTGGGCTTTTGGAAAGCTTCCAGGCGATGGCGTGCTCGCGGCCGCCGGATCCTATCACGAGAATTTTCATAATTGATTCCTTACCGTGACTACTCAGTCTCCGCGCGTCCCGTAGGGACACTATGAAAGTAGCCCAGCAATTCATTGCTGGGAAGAGCGTGTGTGAGCAAACCCGAGTCCCGTAGGGACGGCTGAACCGAGTGTCCAGCCCCGATCTCAGCCGTGCCTACGGCACTAAGAGAGGGGGCGGGCTGCTGGCACCCAGCAATGAATTGCTGTTGCTCTTATCAAGCGTCCCTGACAGGACAAAGAACTGCCAAGTAGTTACTCCCTGCCTTTTATTTCGGATTTTAATTTATATGATGAGAGACTGCGAAACCGCAACCACCAGCCGTCAGCCGTCAGCCATCAGTCTGATAGCTGATAGCTGATAGCTGATAGCTGATAGCTG
>JAKEHD010000372.1 GCA_022615215.1 Blastocatellia bacterium | reverse complement strand
GATGAACGCAGAACGATACGGAAGAAAATCAACCACCGTATTGCACGGATTGCACAGTGGAAGGCAGGGCCTTCTACAAAAGCTTTCTTTCTTCCGTCTATCCGTGAAATCTGTGTGTGTAGAAGGCCCTGGCCTTCCACTGTGGTCAAAATCCGGATTCATCATGAATCATATCCGCATTCATCGTTTCTACTGTTGTTGGCGCGTGTGCGGATAAAAATTTCTTTCTTGCGCTCGCCTCTCAGGTGGGCTGCGCAAAACCCGGCGCTGAAGATCATCAGTGGAAATCAAAGTCCTTTCATCGAAAGGAAGACTGTAGAGGGCTTCTGCCTTCCACTTTCCTCAGCGCCCCGGAACTCTTCCTATAAGCTGAAAGCCATGAAGAAAAAAAAGACTGAATCGAACGCACCGAACGTTGATAAACAAGGCGTCCGTGTCGATAGGCGCTCGTTTGTCAAATCCCTTCCGGCTGTGGGAGCGGCTACGCTTGCGGCTTCCTATATCGATGCGCCTCTTGTAATCGCGCAACGTCAGAACCCGCCGCCGGGCGTCACGGGCCAGGCCCAAGCTCCCCGGCGGGTGACGAAAGAGATGCTCCAGAGCGCAGAGCGATTGATCGGGGTGGAGTTGACCGATGCGCACAGAGAGATGGCGCTTGACGGCGCGAATCGTAATCTGACCGCTTATGAGTCTCTGCGCAAAATCCCGGTGCCTCTCGATACGGAACCTGCCATCGCTTTTCACCCCGCTCTGCCGGGCAAGAAATTCAATGCGCAAACGACAGAACCCGCCGCCGGGCGTCCTCGGCTCAAAATAACCAGGCCGGAGCTACCGAAAATCAGTTCCGTCGAAGATATGGCCTTCTGGACGGTGACGCAGCTTGCCGAAGCCGTGCGGACCCGCCGTGTCTCTTCGGTCGAACTCACAAGGATGTATCTCGCGCGGCTCAAACGGTACGCTCCCAAACTCAATTGCGTCATCACCCTGACCGAAGAACTTGCGCTCGAACAGGCCGCTTCGGCCGACCGTGAGATCAAGCGGGGCAGGTATCGCGGCCCTCTGCACGGCATACCCTGGGGCGCTAAAGACCTTCTCGCAACGAAAGGCATACCGACCACCTGGGGCGCAGAGCCTTACCGCGATCAGGTGATAGATCATGATGCTGCGGTCGTCGAGCGATTGCGCGAAGCAGGAGCGGTGCTTCTGGCCAAGCTCTCAATGGGCGCGCTCGCGCAAGGGGGCTTGTGGTTCGGCGGCATGACGAAGAACCCCTGGAATACGGAACAGAGTTCGAGCGGATCATCGGCAGGTTCGGCTTCGGCAACCTCAGCCGGGCTTGTAGGGTTTTCAATCGGCACGGAGACTTTGGGATCAATCGTGTCGCCGTCTTCGACCTGCGGCGTCGTAGGCTTGAGACCCACTTATGGGCGCGTGAGCCGTTACGGGGCGATGGGCCTTAGCTGGACGATGGACAAGATAGGGCCGATATGCCGGGGCGTGGAAGATTGCGCGGTCGTCCTGCATGCCATATACGGTCCCGACGGGCGCGATATAACGGTCGGAGATGTGCCCTTCAATTGGACGCCCGACTTCGACCTGAAGCGCATGCGAATCGGCTATTTGAAAGAAGAATTCGAGCGAGGCGGCAGGGGCGGCGGCGAAGAGCGCATGGCTATGTATAAAGAGGCGCTCGATGCTCTGAGGTCGGCGGGCGCAAACCTCGAACCTCTGCAACTGCCCGAATTTTCCACCGGGAGCTTGCGGATAATCCTTGTGGCCGAGGCGGCGACGGCCTTCGACGACCTGACGCGCGAGGGCGGAGTCGATAAGCTCTCGGGTCAGGGGCGCGGCGATTGGCCTAACACTTTTCGCACATCGCGCTTCATCCCTGCGGTCGAATATATCAGAGCGCAACGCGCGCGGACGCTCCTTATGCGCGAGATGGATGCGCTCATGTCGAAGTGGGACGTGTTCGTTTCGCCCGCGCCCGGAAGCGGCAGCCTGCTTGTGACGAACCTGACAGGCCATCCGGCGGTGGTGCTCCCCTGCGGATTCATCAATAACAGGCCGCAGGCGATTATGTTCACGGGCGGACTCTACGATGAAACCGCGCCGCTAAGAGCGGCCCTTGCCTTCGAGCGCGCGACCAAATGGCATACCATGCATCCGAAGGTGGATTGGTAAAGGGTGCGCGGGGGAGCGATTCGGAAAGGATGAAGGCGGAAGGATGAAGGATGAAAACCGGAGCGAAGCCATCGATTCATCCTTCATCCCTCATCCCTCATCCTTCAAAACGCCCTTGCACCCCTGCGCAGAAAGTATCACGCATCATCACACGGGAAGTTTATATGAAACAAGTCGCCTGCTTCGCCCTCATCGTTTTTCTGCTCGCCGTGTCGGTGCCCGGTCAATCGAGGCTCGGCGGAGTCCCGCGCCGCTACGGGCGCGACCGGGGAGAGCCGGGGACGCCCGGCAGCGAGAAGGGGCCGGGCGAGTTCACATTCGTGCGCACGATTTACGGTTCGGCTTTCGAGGGCAGGTGGGGCAGGTCATGGGCAGTGGATTACCCGGATGCGGACTATCATTTCATCATAGGGGTGCGCGACTGGTCGGGGACGAATCTGAATATATCGGACGAGCCTGAACAGATAGAGATTCTCGATGACAGGCTCTTCGACTATCCGCTGATATATTTCGTCGAGCCGGGATACCTTGAGCTTTCCGGCGAAGAGGCCGAAGCGTTGCGCGAATACGTCATGCGCGGCGGGTTCCTTTTCCTCGACGATTTTTGGGGCCAGTACGAATGGGAGAACGTCCAGGACCAGATGCGCCGCGTCTTTCCCGAATACGAGATAAAAGACCTGCCGCTCGATCACACGATCTTTCATTGCTACTTCGACATAGAAGAGATAGTGCAGGTGCCGGGCATAGGCTCGTGGTTTCGCAGGGGCGTGACTCATGAAAAGGGCGGGATAGTTCCGCACTATATGGGCATAGAGGATAAAAGCGGGCGGATAATCGCTTTTATAGCGCGCAACTGCGACCTGGGCGACGCTTGGGAATGGATAGACGACCCGCGCTATCCGCTCAAATACGGGCTTGCGGCCTACAGGGTGGGAATCAACGTCATCATATACGCGATGACGCACTGATGCATCGATGCGGAGGTCCAGGACGGCCGCGTCTATTTTCTGTAGGTCTTCAAAGCATCCTCAATGTCCCAGGCCGTTTCGGGATGCAATCTGTTGCTGTCGAACATGAAACGTATGAATCGTTTGAAGCTCGTGATCTTGCCCTTCCTGTCCTTTGCCTCCAGATCGTCCAGATAATTCCTCACGCTTCGAGTATCGATGTCGAGAAGCAGGCACGGAGGATTTTGATCTATCAAATAATCGCTGAAGGCTGTGATATTGGCTGTGTGCTGTTCGACCATTTTGGGACTGAGGCTGGATTTGTATAGAGCTTTTCGAAAGTCGCTGAGAACCATGTTGTTGCGATGTGTAAAGCTTTCCTTCGTCTCGTCTGCGCTGGCGGAGCCGGTTGCCGGGAGCAAAGAAGTGATTATGCCTTCGCGTTCTTGCGCGTCTCTGTATGAGAGTTTCAATCCTTCGCGCATGCTGCTGCCGAACATCACATTGTAAGGCGACAACAGGCTATCGTAGATGATCTTGTCCTCGAAGGGAATCAAGACGGTATTTATCAAAACGGGCAGATAAGGGCCGATGATTTCTTCCAGGGCGCTCATGATTCCGAGCACACCATAAGCGCGAGGCGGCGAGCCTTCGTCGAGGAATATCGTGTATTTTTTCAGATAGCGAAAGACGAAGAATCGCCCGGCGCGGCGATGCTGCCAGCTTGCAATAATATCGAGATCCTCCGGAGGCAGACGGGCCGGGTTCTCTGTTATGAATGCTTCTCGCAACGAGTCGTCCTCCCATAGCGCCTTGCGGATTTCGAAGGCGTCAGATAGAGAGATGGGGCCTTGCTCAGGTGATTCGGCCATATCGGGGATGATTCCGCGCTTCGCATTCGTATAGCGAAGAAGCGGCCACCATATTCGATAAAAGCGTTCGGCGTCTTGGGGATGAAGAATCATATTCTATCCTTTAACATTAATGCTCTATCCAACCCGTAGATTCCTATTTGTGTCATACGGTCAATAAGGTCGAGGCATTGTGCTTGTAGAGTTTCGCTCGTACATTGACTATAAAGTCGGATGAGCAGTTGGCTGATTTTATCTGAATTGACAAAAGCGCGAGTGCGGAAATCAGCCGCGTCTGGACCAGATAGATCAAGAAAGCGTTTGCAAATCAGATAAGTAACATCAGGAAGTTTAGATGTTGCCTTTTCCAATGCCCGGATTAACCCAGAAAAGCCGGTTGTAAAAGTAGGACTTTGAACAAATGCCTCAATCAGTTCAGTGTATTCTCCCAATTGCTCTCCTTCAAATCGGTTAAAACAATTAGCTGCTTTTGAACGGACCTCATCATTTGGATCATTAAAAAGATGGACCAACTCTTTTGCACAAAATGATCGAAATCTTTCTAGATGAAGATTCGCGGCAAATACCTGAGCTACACCAATTCGTTGAGCATCTGTGCCGGATAAACAAAGACGTGCAAGCGGCTGCGCTTCTTTCAGGTTTAATGATGCCAAGCAAACTTGTCTGGTACCTGCTGTTGCCACCTCTGGCAGATCGGACGCTATCATACGTTCCAGAATCGGCGCGAGGGTTTCAAAGTGGGTGTATAGTGCGTAGCGCAAGAAATTTTCGATAGTTTGAGTCTTTAACAAGACATCTTCGGTATCACATAACTGCTTGAAGAGAGAAACTGCCAAGTCACGGTCGTAATTCAATAACGCTGTCAATGCTATAGCGCCGCACGACCTGACAGCTATAGAAGAATCTGTAGCTATCTGCTCCAAGGTTGGCAAGAACAGAGAGGCATTATTGACACTTTTAAAAATTAGGTCACCTATCGCTTTTGCAGCAGTACCTCGCACCGAATTGATTGCTGCTGTGAGAATGTCATCGCGGTGGTAACCGCTATTATTGGCTGTTGTGCGCCAGGTTTCCTTTTGGGGATTAGGATCCTCTGTTGCATACCAGGATAAAATATTTACTGCCTTTTCGGGTATTGGGTGTTCATCCATTTTTGCAATGGCTCTACATATCTCCATACCAGGAGGATGGTTAGGAATTTGGTGGCAACGCTCGCATACACGGAGCACAGTGTTTGCGTCCACGTCGGCCTCGGAAATTCCATTAAGGACAGCATAAAAATAGTACAGATTAGTTCCGTCTGGAAATTTGAATAGCAATTCGGCAAAACGTTCTGGTTGTTTCTTTACCTGACTTTCCAAAAGCCTTGACAGTTCCATTGCACCGCCGACAAGTTGCCCATCTCGGATAGGATGTTCGTCACCACGGTTGTAACGAGCGATAGCTGAAAGCCATTGTTTATCAGTCATTTTATCTGCGGCAGATTCAGGTACAGGCGGGCCGACGTATCCCCAATCGATTTCCCCATTCTTTGTTGCTGGCGCTTTTATTGGTCGATCACCAAACTTCCTGCGCCATTCTGCTAAACGCTTGGTTGCTCCTTTAGATAGCCGAGACGGATCAATACCATCCAGCAATACGAATTGATGATAGCCGCGTGCGCGTCGCCCGCCAGCGGTTTTTTCCCATTCTGTGTAGCGGGATAGTATTACATCTTCAAGCATCTGCAAATGTTCATTGGAGCAATGAGGTGTTATTACTTTTAATAATTCTCTCGTTGCCCAGTGAGTGTCTTCGGAATAACTTATTGGCAGGGTGCAAAGATATTCAGCAACTTCATCTGCAAATACAGCGCCGGTTGCAACATAAGCGCGAATGAGTAAGTATTGCACTGTTTCATAATTTAACCCTCGAAGTCTATTAGCAATGGCGGCAAACACATCCGGTTTGTTTGCGGCCAAATGGGATAATGCTGCTTCCATCGCGGCAAGTAATGCTTCTTCAATACGATAACTATGATCTCCGGAACGATATGCCCAAACTGGATCATGCCAGGGTAGGTTGCCCTCTCGCCTTGCCGTACTTTCTATGACGCTAAGAATGAAGGGTAATATATGGTCGACAAAGCTATCAGGGGCACGCTGGGCGCTAGGCATAAAAATTTGATTGCCAATCTGGCTGTCAGGAATGGTGCCAGATTGTCTATCGAATGGATTAGGCTGTCCAGCAGCGACACTTAAAGCCAGTCGCCGGTTGAAGTAGTGACCAATAACTTCACAGCACCATTCTAGACGTTCTTTTGGAAGTGAGTATAAAAGACTCCAGAAATCATTATTGATACCAACCCCTCGGGTTATCTCATCCAGAACGCCCTCATCAATCAGTCGCAGGAAGAGGTCAAAGAAGCGACGACCGGAGCTAAGGGAGCTTCGCTCCATTAAATACAGGAGACGATTAGGCCAGGGTTCTTTTTGTCCAACATAAGGTTCTATTAGCTCGGCCACTCGATCTGGCACTCGCTTTTGTACGTCTGCAAGAAGCATCACGGCTCGGTCAACTCGCTCTTCTTTAGGATCTGCCAGCCATTGCTCTATCAAGCTGAGCGAATCAAGCAATAGAAACCAGGGTATGGAATCATGCAAAACTCGCCAAACCTGCCGCGTTAATGGGTTGTCCGAATCAGTTATCAGCGGAGCAATTATATTCCATTCTTCTTCAGTTGGATCGGACACGCTCTTCAATAAGGCGAATACGGTTGCCTTTAGATGAAATCGAATATTGGGTTGAGTGAGTAAAGCGTTGAGGTCGCTAAGGTAGCGAGCGCGGTTCGCCTCGCGTTCATGAAGCAAAATCTGTCGAACTTGCGCACGTCGGAATAAGTGTTGCTCATCGTCTTCCAAGAAAGTTATGAACTGACGCCTACGGGCAACAAAGCTACGGGCGAAAGCATAGTCGAAAAACCCCTCATGAAAAAATGCGTATTTCTGATCATCTCGGATTAAAACATACTCAGACTCCATCGCCGTAGCATCTTCCCCGTATTCATCAACAACAGTCTTTGGGGCATATAGGACTTGCTCATCGCTCATAAAATCGCAAAGAGCATCTAAAACAAGCGCCCACCGAACGGGGCGACCGAGACGTTGACGAATTACTTCCTGCTTGCGGTTCCAAAACAGATCGTACAGATCATTCGCGGTTTCGAAGTCAAGCGCATCAATGCTGGAATCTTCCGCAACCTCTGCAAGTAACTTTAGATGTAAAGGAACAGAGAGCAAATCCAACTGCTTTGTGTTCAGCCGTCCTGCATCAAGTCCTATATTAGTGACAACTCCCTGCACAACCGCGTGGGATAGTCGGTTTATTGTTACAGGAACGGCCACGCCGTGCTCGCCTATCAAACGCCGTAATCGCTGATCATTGTCCAGATCAAACTTTCGGCAAGCTAACAGTAGATGCAGACAGGAATGAGCCTGAGCCTGTTCGATTATTTTATTGATGCAGTAAAAGAGGTGAGTCTGGCGGCCAGAAGCTAGGCTTATAGCATCAAGTTGATCTATGACCAGCACGCAATCTCGTCCCTGTGCAATTGCAGCCAGGACATTGGCAGGAGATGCTGGTAAACCTATCTGTTCGCCGACATTGTCTGGTAATTGTGTTTGATGCAATCGGTCTACTCGAAATGCCAATATAGGCCAGCCGCGCTTCTGTAGAGCTTCCACTAATTGAGAGATCACATTGCTTTTGCCTACGCCAGCTTCGCCCACAAGCAGAACATTATTTTTACCATCGGGAGAATCGAATATTTGCAAGGCGGATTGCACCTCATCGCGCGGGATCATTCTTTCAGCGATAAATTCATTGTGTATCGGAGAAAGGTAAAGATCATTAGCAGCCTCTACAGAAGCTAAAACATGTCTATCCTTTCCCCACTGATGGCGGTGATAACCTCTGCTTTCCAGATGTCGCCAAATGTCATACGCCGTTAGCTCGTGGTGGATCTTGTCTAAAGCTAATTGAGCCAATACATCTATGACTGACGATGAGTCACCTTTGACCAAAACCTCTAAACGATTTTCAATGAGATCAAGAAGAGTATTTTCTTTAAGTGCTTCGACCTCAACCCGTTTGAGTATCTCGTAAGCAACCTCTGGCGGGCACTTATTCCAGCATTGGCGAAGTAAATTGAAATTAGAGGACAGTTCTTTAGCTTTCAAGAACTCGCGTTCAAACTCTTCCCAAGATGAAGCTCTTCTTGCTCTATCAGATAATTCGTCTAGTTGATGTGCGTCGTGTGTAGAAACGAATATATATCGAGATGTTTCATCATTCAATTTCTTCCAAATATGTGATAAAACACCATTTCGACTTAAGTCCGCCAATGTCCAGCGCCCCCCATCGCCGTGTTGCCGTTTGACCTGATGGTATTCACGTGTTTCTCCTCTGCGTAACCAAAACTCTACGCCTTCTCCTTCTATTCCCGGCGGTTCGAGGCGTATCGAGTCGGCCCGCTCATCTAAAACTTTTACCAGGCAGCGTACCGTCCAGCGACCTTCATAACGATTGCCGAATTTGTCAGCGGATCCACCTGGTAATGGCATATCGTGTCTTTCCTTTTAGTAAAAAGCACCTGCCGACGCTATCAAATCGAGCAGTATGCATGGGGCTGAATTCCTACACAGCCACTTCGTGAAGAATTAAACCTACTCTATCCTTGATATTTTTATCGCAAAACGGTCTGTTATTGCTAGGGCTTGGCGAGCCGAATAAGCAAAACGACCGTCTCAAAAGAGAATTAAAATTCGGTGGTAGGCTTGAAAATAAAAGATTGAGCATGACATGCTCAATCCGATTGCGCGCGATCGAAGAAAGAAATCTTTATGGCGAGCGTGTGGCTGCAAAGAGCGTGCGCCGGAACGGGTAAAATACAGGACCGAGCGGCCAGCGCAGACGGAGTTGCTCGCGATAGCTCTTCATAAAAGAGTCGTGTAACTCTTCGGGCAGGCGGTCGAAATAGGGCACCATCGCGGCCCCCGACATCCAGTCGGCCATGGCGTCCGTGTCTTCCAGAACGTGAGGGTATACACGCTCGAAAACGGTTATCTCTTTCCCCCCATGCGCGTAGAGGAGTTCGGCATAAGCGGCTATGGAGAGGACCGGAGATACTCGCACCCATCCGCCGAGCGCGGAGCTGTAAGGTTCTTCGCCTGCGAGTTTCGCAAGCAAAAGGTGCGCGGCGTGTTTGTCATTCGAAGGCAGTTGCACGGCTATCTGGCCCCCCGGACTCACCATTGAAAACAGTTTCGGCACAAGCGACGGATGATCGTCTACCCAGTGAAGGGCCGCACACGAAAATACCAGATCCCATTCTCCGTCGGCTTCCTGAATGGATTTCAATTCGAAGCGGAGTTCGGGACGAGTCTGTTTCGCCGCTTTTTCGAGCATCTCAGGCGAAAGGTCTATACCTGTGACGTCGCTCGCGGGCAGATGGTTGGCCAGGCGGCAGGTCAACTCTCCCGTCCCACATCCGAGGTCTATGACGCGGAGGTTCTCTCTCGCCTTCACTAGGCCGAGAAGGTCTTCGAAGGGTTCGAATCGCTCCCGTTGAAACTTGTGATAGCACTCAGGGTTCCAGGGCATCTCGTATCTCCTTGTTCAGTCGAAGGTCCGCGACTTTGGATTTCAAGACCTGTGACTTGAGACTGATACGGGCACGGTCGATCAATTCTACGCCATTCCTGCGGGTTCGTTCCAATATCAGCTATCAGCTATCAGCCGTCAGTCTTCAGCCATCAGTCTTCAGCCGTCAGCCGTCAGGGCAAGTATTCAACCACAGATAACACAGATAACACAGATAGCACAAAAAATATCTGAGAAATCTGTGTAATCAGT
>JAKEHD010000371.1 GCA_022615215.1 Blastocatellia bacterium | reverse complement strand
GCTTGATGAAAAGTTTCAATCCATGCCGCGCAGAGTATATTAAAGCAATACCCGGCAGCCGAAGCTACTTATCAGAAAGCCCTGTCACTGCACCTGGGATTAACAATCTTTGAAGAGAAGCAAAAAGCCATTTTAAGTGCAGGTCTCTATCACCGGTTGGGCATAGTGGCCGGGGAGCAGCGGAAGTTTGAGCAGGCCGAACGATACTACAAGCAGGCGCTTGAAATCTTCATCGAATACAACGACCGCTACTCACAGGCCGGAACCTATCACCAGTTGGGCAGGGTGGCTGAGGGGCAAGGGCAGTTGCAACAGGCGCGTGATTACTTCCTCAAGGCGTTGTTAATCATCCTTGAATTTGAAGACGCTTACACACGAGATGTTATTCTAGGCAGCTTGGCACGGCTCTGGAAGGCTACCGAAGACCTGAGCTTGCCCGCCGCCATCGCAGGTATCTTGAAGGGCGCTCCCGAAGAGGTGGAAGAAGCGTTGCGCAAATCGGGCGAGGGGGAGTGACAGGAAGGATGCAGGGCGCGAAGAGAGGTCGCCGCGTGGCGGCGGTTGAGTTGAGCCAGGTCTTTCAAGGCCGGGAGAGAGGTCGCCACGATTAGGTCACGTCGCGTCAGCGACGATTGAATTTGTGGTCATTCGGCGCGGCGTTGAACTCTCAACCGTCGCTGACGCGACGAATGGGTTTTGTGTTCCCGCTGACCGTGCCCTGAAGGACACGGCTAAAATCATCTCGCCGCTACGCGGCGGAAAGATGCTCGCCAAAAGATGCTCGCCAAAAGATGCTCGCCAATCGCCTTTCATCATGCAAACCCGACAGAGTATATTATTTTCAGCCTTGAAAACCAGTTTTCATTCAGGAGAAGTTCAGTGAATAGAAAATTAAAAATACACATCGCAGTTCTCGTCGCATCTCTGATGCCGTTGATTTCAACGGGGTGCCTGACCCCCGAACCGCCGACGGTAGATAAATCTATGGAAAACGAAAAAGACCCTCACTCATTCGCAGAACCCGAAAAGGTAGTCGTCACTCATCTCGACCTAGACGCGAAGGTCGACTTCGATAAGAAACAGATCGCAGGCCTTGCTACTCTGCGCATAGATAACAAAACCAAAGCGCAAAAGCTCCACCTCGACACGCGCGATCTGAACGTCTATCGAGTGACCCTCGGCAAAGGCGATACCGAGACCAAATTCTCACTCGGAGATGAAGTCGAATTTATGGGCCGGCCTCTTATCGTCGACATCCAGCCCGACACAACCGAGGTCAACGTTTATTACAACACGAACCCGGCGGCAGCGGCCCTGCAATGGCTCGAACCCGCGCAGACGGCGGGCGGCAAGAAGCCTTTTCTATTCACTCAATCGCAAGCCATCCTCGCTCGCACTTGGGTTCCCTGTCAGGACAGCCCCGGCGTGCGTATGACCTATCGGGCGACGATACGGACGCGCCCCGATCTGCTCGCCGTGATGAGCGCGAAGAACTCGACACAAAAGAACGCAGACGGTCTCTATGTATTCGAGATGCCTCAGCCCGTGCCGTCTTACCTGCTCGCGCTCGCGGTGGGCGATATAGATTTCCGCCCGCTCGGGGACCGCACAGGCGTCTATGCGGAGCCATCGGTAGTAGACAAAGCCGCAAACGAATTTGCCGACCTTGAAAAGATGATGGCCGCAGCCGAATCGCTCTATGATCCTTACCGTTGGGAGCGATACGATGTGATAGTCCTGCCGCCTAGTTTTCCATTCGGAGGCATGGAGAACCCGCGCCTCACTTTCGCCACGCCCACGATTCTGGCCGGAGACCGTTCGCTCGTATCGCTCATAGCGCACGAGCTTGCGCATTCCTGGTCGGGCAACCTCGTGACTAATGCGAACTGGAACGACTTCTGGCTCAACGAAGGATTCACGGTCTACCTGGAGCGCCGCATCATGGAAGCCATCAAGGGCAGGGACTATTCGGAGATGCTCGCGCAACTCGGCCATCAGGACATGACGGGCACGATAGAAGAGTTGGGAGCCGATAGCAAGGATACTCATCTGCACCTGGATCTCGCGGGCCGAGACCCCGATGAAGGGATGACCGATGTTGCTTATGAGAAGGGTTATTTCTTCCTGCGATTGATAGAAGAGAGCGCAGGCCGCGAACGCTTCGACGCCTTCCTGAGAAAGTATTTCGACACGTTCGCCTTCAAGAGCATGACCACTACGGGGTTCCTCTCTTATCTGCAAGAGCACCTGATAGCGGACGACGGCGTTATGGAGCAGAAGCTGCAAATCGACAAATGGATTTACGGCGCGGGCGTGCCTGCCAGTTGCCCTAAAGTGGAGTCGAAGGAATTCGCAAAAGTAGAGGAGCAGGTAAAAGCATGGCAAGGGGGAGCGGCGGCGAAAGAGTTGAAGACCGCCGGGTGGACGAGCCATCACTGGCTG
Organism: Blastocatellia bacterium; assembly: GCA_022615215.1. Lineage (GTDB taxonomy): Bacteria > Acidobacteriota > Blastocatellia > UBA7656 > UBA7656 > JAKEHD01. The sequence goes on along the minus strand of JAKEHD010000371.1, from coordinate 5,510 downwards.
CATTTCCTGAGAAAGCTCGATGATCCGATAAGCCAGGAGCGGATGGCCGAGCTTGACGCGGCATTCAAATTCAGCAACACGGGCAATTCGGAGATTTTGAATGCGTGGCTTATGCATGCGATAAGCAATAAGTATGAGCTTGCCTATCCGTCGCTCGAAAGATTCCTGACAAGCATGGGCCGCCGCAAATTCCTGAAGCCGCTTTACACGGAACTCGCCAAGACGCCCGAAGGATTGGAGATGGCCCGCGAGATTTACAGGAAGGCGCGGCCCACCTATCACTCGGTTTCATACAACACTGTAGATGAAATCTTGAAATGGAAGGGTTGATGAGTAATGGGAGTGGGATTTCACCACGGAGACACGGAGAAAAACTCTGGCTCTTTGATAGTTTCCGGGAAATGAGACTTTGTGGCGCTAAATATTGTGTGTGGCCTGTTTTTGCCATCTATATATAGCCTTTCTCCCCGGAAAGTATCAGAGAACCAAAACTCTCTGTGCCTCCGTGTCTCCGTGGTGATTTTTTCACTCGTCTGAAGGTTTATGTTGATGATCGAGACAGCGTTCTAAACGGAGGTCCGACTTATGCCGGTTTTAGAAAAGATCGAAGTGGCACCCCCTGTCTTTTCGCCTTTGCTGAGGCAATACACGCTCGAAGAGTTCTGGGCATTGCCCGAACCCGAAGACCGCACGCACTATGAATTGATTGGAGGATACCTCTTCATGGTCCCACCACCCGATCCGCCGCACGGAGATGTCGGTTCGCGCATGAATTATTCACTGATCACTTTCCTCGCCGCACACGATTGGCCCGGCGATGTTTACCATCCGCGTGAAGCTATATATATCGACAGCACGTATGTCGAGCCGGATATGATGTATGTGTCGCACGAATTGCGGGCGCGAATGGGCGAGCGTCGCACATCGGCCGACATAGTGTTCGAGTACCTGTCGAAGGGCACAGCCAATTACGATCGGACGACGAAGGCCGACACATACCTGGCATTGGGCGTGCGGGAGTTATGGTTGATAGACCCTGAGACCGTGACCATAGAGGTGTGGCATCCGGCGGTCGAGGCAGCATTCCCTGAGTGGGAGAGAACGATTTACAAACGGGGCGAGCGGGCCGAGTCGAGGGTGCTTGCGGGGTGGCGCGTGTCCGTCGATGAGTTGTTCAAAGGATTGGTGTGAGATTGAGCGGACCATCAGGCTGGCCGCTTTATAATGGCAGATAGGCGACTTGATCGATCCATTCTTCCGGGACGGATGCTTTCGCTATAAGTTCCAGGTCGGCTATGCATCCCCCGATAGTCGCGTTGAGTTGATGCGCATAAATCACGCCCGCGAATGAGCCGCTGCTTCTTTGTCGTTCGGACGCTTCGACGAGCAGGTCGTCATCCTGCGTGACTAACACACGACCGAGATCGGTGGCCCGGTCGAGAAGCTTTTCATCTTCCAATCTTCTCGCCCCGTCTTCCTGCGCGGTAAGAACATCTACATCGCGAAGCCTAAGCCCCGTTGTGATGGCGTAGGGCACGTGGACATCCATGTAAAAGCGAACGCTCACTTTCGTTTTGCCAATTCTCGCAGCCGCTTTTGCAGAGGCGAATCTTTCGCCCGCTCTCGCAGGGCTTCGACCCTCTGATACCGTTTTTCGATCTCAGCCTCGATTTCCGTCTGATGGTCGTAGTAGTAAGAGAGCGCGGCGTGTATCTGTGCCAGCGACAGGTGCGGATGCTGAAAGTGCATCTCTTCTGGACTCCAACCGTAAGCGAGTTTATCGAGCACAATCTCGATCACTTTGGTGTTTGCGTCGGCGATCCAGACCTGGCCTCCTGCATCGATCTCGATATGGGATGTAGCAACGGTTGACATCACGATTTACCTTTCCTGAGTCAATCAGTAATCTAACATGATCTTTCGGTCGAGGGAATGAAATCTCTTCCTTGATGAGCGGCGGTTGAAGCTCCGGCGATCTGCGAACCCGCTCGGTTTTCGAAACTTGGACACTCTGCCATTCGGTCGTTATAATGATGCGGGCAAAAGATTCGCTCACAGTCCTTGCCGAATTTCGCTGCTGAATCCATGGTGCTTGCAGGCTGGCGCGTGTCCGTCGATGAGTTGTTCAAAGGGCTTGTATAACTCCGAAGGGGTGAATCGCTATGAAGTGTTTAGCCATGTTATTGCCGATTTCGCTGTTGTGTTTTTCTTCGTCGTTTGCGGCTCAGGATGGTCCGCTCGATCAGGCCGCGTACACCAGAATGGCCCGGCATATAGTGCGCGCGCTCAAGCCGCAATCGGGCGAGCGCGTCATTCTGCGTTACGATGCTGAGACTCTGCCCGCGCTCGAACCCGTCCTCCGAAAGGCGCTCGAAGAGGCGGGCGCTGTGGTTGAAACCATGTCTTATGGACAGGCGCAGAATTTCGCGGAGAGACTCAGTCGCGCTGACATTTATATATGGCTGCCCGCAGGCCCGAATGCGCCCACGCCTCCTGACCAGGCAGGTGCGTTGGTAAGATGGCTCGACGCGGGGAAGGGAAGGCAGATTCATTTCCACTGGGGCGACGGCACTCGCGCGACCGACGGCCTGAACGGCGATCACTCTGAGGCTTATGACCGAGTCTATATGCGTGCGCTCGATATAGACTACGCCGCGCTTGATAAACAGATGGATAGAGCTATCACGAAACTCAGGTCGGGCGAAGTGAGAGTCACGACGCCCGCAGGCACGGATATCAGCTTTCGCATAGGCGACCGCCCTTTTTGCAAACAGAACGGCGACGCTTCGAAGGCGCGAATGACTACGGCGAAGGTCCGCATAGACCGCGAGATAGAGCTACCGGCGGGCGCTCTGCGAGTGGCCCCTGTAGAGTCTTCCGTCAATGGAAGGATGGTCATTCCCTGGGCGCGGATAGGCAACGTAGAGGTTGAAGGCATTCGCCTCGAAATAAGCAAAGGCGTGGTGACGAGCGCGACCTCAGCAACTCACGGGGAAGCTTTGCAGCGTTATATGGATTCGGGACCGGGCCTGAAACTCTTTCGCGAACTGGCGATAGGATTCAACCCGCGTCTTGTGACGCCGAAGGGAGAGCGATGGGTGGCATATTACGGGTATGGCGCGGGCGCGGTGAGATTGGGCCTGGGAGACAATGAAGAACTCGGCGGCGAGGCGCGCGGCCTGCCCATCAGGTGGCTTTTCTTTCAGGATGCTACAGTGCGAGTTGAAAATGATGTTATCGTTGATAAAGGCCGCCTCGTGGAAGGCAAAAGGTAAAAGAGGTTTTTCCAGAAGATTCAGTCGTTCCACTCCTCCCATTGTTTGAGCGCCGGTTCCAACTCCCCTGTGTATGATTCAGTGGTGTAAAAGGAAAAATCTTTAATAGTGACTTTTATATCGAATAGGGGTAAGGATTCGACTCTTGGTTTGTCATTGCGGCGCTCATTCACGAAATCACCCATCGGCTCGGTCCCTTTGGCAAATCGCTTCAGGGTCGTCGATATGGCTTCAGGGCTGTTGTCTATACCGATCCATTTGCGTTCCATTCGTGAAGCGACATCGAGTGTCGTTCCCGAACCTGAGAAACAATCGATCACCATATCGCCAGAATCGGAAGAAGCCTCGATAATGCGCCTGAGCAGTTCCGGGTTCTTTTCCGTCGGATAGCCGGTAATGTTGATGTTTTGATTGTGCGCGTCCTTGAAATCCAGCCATATATCCTGCACGGGGACGCCTTCCGTATCGTCGAGGTATATCTTTCTTCTCGGATTGCCGTTCGGAGACCAGTAGATTTCTCCTCTGGCGTCCATCTCATCGAGAGTCTTGGGAGTGTATTGCCAGTGCTTGCCCGGCGGCGGATACATCCCTCGCCAGGGTTTTCCCGTTTCACCATTCCGAACCCCAGGCGCATGTATCGGAACCTTCTTGTACCTGCGGCCGGTTTCCTCTTCGATGTATTGATATTCTTTTCTGGCACGCTCTTCAGTCCACTTCTCATAAGAACGATGCCAGACATAGTTGTCCGACTTTGTGTAAAAGAGTAGATAATCAGAAATATTCCCGTAAGTCTTACGGGTATAGTTTTTCGGGTTGCACTTCTTCCTCGTAATCCAGTTGCGAAAGTTATTCCTGCCGAAGACTTCATCCAAAACTACCTTGATATGGAAAGCCATAATATCGTCGAGATGAACGTAGATCGAACCGTTTTCTGCCAGGAGTTCGCGTAGCAATATAAGCCTTTCTCTTATAAATTCAATATAGTGAGCGCCGGAAATCAGGTCGCAGTACGCATCCGTTTGAGAGCGCGACTGGAACACGCTTCGGGTTGCGTAGGGAGGGTCTATGTAAACAAGACGGACTTTGCCTTTTACGGAACTATCTTCAAGGAGGGCCGCCAGGATAGGCAAATTGTCACCATAATATAGGCGATTTACTTCGCTTTCACCCTGCCAGAGCGATTGAATCTTCGCAGCGGGAGTTGCAAGAATCGCTCTCTCATCTCGTTTCCCTTCGTATGAAAGAATTACATCTGAGCGAGTATCAGGAACTTCAGCCGCAGGACGCATCCCATCCTTGCCATGCCATTTTGTTTTTGATTGACCGGCAGCCATTTTCACTTTCCTCCTTTGCTGAGGAGCCAGCCGAGGGTAAGCCGTTCAGGCACCATTCTCAACGTGACAACCAGCACTTCGCCCTCATAGCTCTTTTCAAGTTTCGCATAATCATTCCACATCGATCCAAGTAAAAGACCGGGACCGTCATTAAGCAGTATGATCTTCGTTCTCAGGCCATGTGTGTGTACATATCCGAGAATTTCATTGATGGCGTTGCTGTATCCGCCGGTTCGGTCATCTTCTTGTGCGCCTCCTCGGTCTGAATCGTATCGCGCCAGCCCGATTGCTAGAGCCTCCTTTGAATCAATATCATAGATCACGAAGTCGACAGGGCGTGTTGGATTAGGATAATCAGAAAAAACCGAACCCATCAGTATATCTTTGCCCGCCCGCTCCGGCCCCTGGATTACCAGGTTCGGGAATCGTGATCGAAACATCTCGAAGAATCGCTCAGTGAGATCGTAGCCTTTCTTTCCTCGGTCTTTGTATTCCCAAAGCAACGCACATAATGCTTCATCAGGTAGTGGTCGGCTCGTAAAGGCGGCTTGCACTGCTGGAACGGGTCTGAACTCTGACCCGAAACGGTCTATTGTTTCCTGTCCTTTGGATTTCTTCTTCAGCATTTCCACTGGTGTATTAGGGCTGACATATTTGCGGAAGACCCTCATTAATTGCACTCTCATCCAACCGCCTGATACTTCGTTGATCTGTGAGAACAGACGTTCTGAAGATTCGGATGTTTTCAACAATTGTCCGAACATAACCAGAACAGGTTTATAGAGTTCGCAAGCGAGGGGCAATATGTCGGGATATACTGCGCGCGGGGCAAAATGAAAATTTTTCCAGAGAGGAACGCTTATGTGGAGTGCGCCGCCCTTTTTCTTTCTTCAGAGATTTC
>JAKEHD010000370.1 GCA_022615215.1 Blastocatellia bacterium | reverse complement strand
TTTTTCTTTCTTCAAAGATTTCTTTCTTCTGGCGGCGCTTTGGATTCGGCAGAAGTTAGGCAAAAACTGAAACTCCATGCGGCTAAAGCCGATGGTATCTTGTTTTTGCTACCAAGCTCTTTTTAGGCAAAAACTGAGCCTCACAGCGGGCGGAAGCCGATGGTATCTCTACTCAAAATTGTCATAAGCTGCCGCGCGCAGTATAAAAGCAGAGGAGTTGATGATGAACAAAAAAGATTCACCACGAGCAACGATCAGCAAGGCGCTTGCCCTTGTCAACTTGATTACGCAACGAAAGCGGGAGTAACATTGAGCCGCCGTTAAGAAGCGATTCCACACTTCGCTTGATAATGATTCGCAACCTCTATAAAACTTTGTGGGCGTTGAGTTTGAGGCAAGATGGATGGCGGAAATCAATTTCTTATCATTAATTTCCCTGCTTGGCTCCATTGCGAGTCTGATCGGCATACCCTTGGCGATAATCTCCGTTCGTCAGGCTCGAAAAGCGGCTCTCAACTCGGCGGAAGAAGCCAGGGCTTCGAAGGAAGCATCCCTTCAAGCCAGAGACGAAGTCGAGAAGTTTCGCAGAGAGATAGGTCTTATCTCGAATGTGATCGATTTCGAAAAAGCGCTTTCGCTGATGGACGATATAAAATCATTCATACGCCACTCGAATTTTGGGCCGGTACCGGATAAAATTGCGATATTGATATGGCTGTTAAATACTATACGATCATCTTCGATGGAAATCAGCGAGGAGGCTAAAAGCGAAATACAGGAGAGTGTGGTGGCCTTGAGAAAGATTGAAAAATCAATAGACAGAAGCGTCACTTCTCAGCAGCCACTGAAAGGTATGGCTAGTTTCAATCGAGTTATCTCGGAGCAGATCGATCTCCTTCAGCCGATTTTGATCGATCTAAAAAACAGGATTGGTGAACCAAAATGACTGAACAGGAAATGCAGGAAATATACAATCGCCTGTTAGACCTGACAAAGGCTGGCAGGGTCAAATGGAAGAAGACTGGTGGGTTTGACAAGGCCAAAGGATATGAATATACGTTAAGCTTCTCCCGATCAAGTGTGATCATTGAGAAATCCTATGACTATCTGCCGCCGCTTACCGTGCTAAAAATCTATAATCAGGATGGTCTCCCAATTGCAATTGCTTCTGACGATAGCGGCGAAGTAACTGACGAAGTAATTTTGGAAGATCCAGTTGAGGTATTCAGTATCGACCCTTCTGAATTATTTGATCTGGTCCAGAGCCAGGTTTATAAGTACTCTGAAACCACAACGAATATCCTGGATGAATTGAGAAAGTTAGAGTCGAACTTCAGCGAGAGAAGAGAGAGCAATTAATTTCCATCTCTGCGCAAACCGGTTCAATCAGGCATCAGAGTACAAAACCTATAAAGCATAGGAGTCGACTATGAATAAAAACCCTTCACCACGGACGATCAACGGCAAAGCATTCACTCTGATAATAACGGCTGTGATGCTCGCGGCTCTGATGGCAGCGCCTCTCGGAGCGGGCTTCTCGAAAACATTCGCGCAAAGCAACGCGGCTGCAAATCAGAAGCAGGTCTATTATCCCGAATCGGGCGAGAGTTGGGAACGCAGGACGCCCGATCAAGTTGGAATGGATGCGGCCCGGCTCGAAGAGGCGATAGACTTCGCCCGTGAAAAAGAGTCGAAGTCGCCGCGCAATCTCGAAATGGCTCACTATCAGAGCTTCGGGCGCGAACCCTTCGGCGGAGCGGTAGGCCCTTTCAAAGAGCGCGGAGATGCGACCGGGATCGTACTTCGACATGGCTACATAGTGGCCGAGTGGGGCGACCCTCATCGCGTGGATATGACCTTCAGCGTGACGAAGAGTTTCCTTTCGACTACGGTCGCGCTGGCCTTCGATCGCGGGATGATTCGCAGCCTTCAGGACCGTGTGCGCGACTATGTAGCGCCTGTGGTCGTGATCGATCAGAGCGCGGCAATAAATTCAGCCGAGCGACTCGGAGAATCGAAACTCTTGCAGCCATTTGAAACCGAGCATAATCGAAAGATCACCTGGGAACACCTGCTCAGGCAGACGAGCGATTGGGAGGGGACTCTCTGGGGCAAACCCGATTGGGCCGACCGTCCGGGTCGCAATCCCGAAGAATGGCTCACGCGCAAACGCAACGAACCCGGCACCGCTTATAAATACAATGATGTTCGTGTGAACGTCCTCGCGCTTGCGGCGACGAGCGTATGGCGGCGGCCTCTGCCTCAGGTGTTGAGGGAATACGTTATGGACCCGATAGGCGCTTCTCCTACGTGGCGATGGTACGGCTATGAAAATTCATGGGTGCTGATCGATGGAGCGGCGGTGCAATCTGCGAGCGGAGGCGGCCACTGGGGCGGCGGGATGTTCATCAATGCGCGCGACATGGCGCGATTCGGTTATCTCACTCTTCGCAGGGGCAAATGGAAGGACGAACAGATTTTTTCAGAAGAGTGGACCCGTATGGCGCTCACGCCCACAGGACCGCAGCCCACTTATGGATTCATGAACTGGTTCCTCAACACGGAGCGCAAGTTCATTCCGAGCGCGCCCGCTTCCTCCTTCGCGCACATGGGCAACGGGACGAATATGATCTATGTCGACGCGGAAAACGATCTAGTGATCGTGGCGCGATGGCTGGAACGGAGAGAAGTAGACGGCCTTGTTCAAAGAGTCCTCGCTTCGCTGTCTTCTTCAGCGAACGGGCAGAAACAGAATTGAGACGGATTACTTTCGCGGCGGGACATAAGGCTTCGCCGTGAACTGTTTCGCAAGCTTGTGTGAATCGTAAATGTTATCGCGCGCGAGCACCTCGCGGTAATTCTTGCGGGCCTCGTCGCGCTTTCCGAGCGCATCGAGCGCCTGCCCCAGATGCAGGTGCGCGAGCGTCACAAGTCCAGGGTCGGATTTCTGCCACTCGATCGCCGCGCGGTATCTCTCTATCGCTCCCGTATAATTGCGCACGAGCTGCAAGGCTTCGGCCCATTGATAATTCACCGTATCGGATGCGTCCTCTGCGATTTCGGCGTCCGCAAGCATTCCCTTGAAAGCCCGCTCGCCCTCTTCTCCACGCCCCAGGCGATAGAGCATCACCGCGCGCTCGATTCCGAGCAGGTAATTGCGCGGATATTTGTTGACGAGATCGCTTATGACTTCGAGCGCGCGCTCGGCCTGATCCTCGCGGCTGTAGATCGCTATAAGCAACACCCTCGCATCATCGCGAGCCAGTCGGCCCTCTCTTGCGACCTTCTCGATGTGAGAGATGCCGTCTTTCTTCGAGCCTTTCCTCCCGATGATCCAGGCGAAAAACTTCTTCCACTTCGCCAGGCTCCCCACGCCATACTCATATATTCCTATCGTCAGATAAGCGTCGACGAAGTCCTTATCCATCTCGACAACCTTTCTCTGGAACTTCACCGAGTCGTCCCCGTCTCCGAGCGCCTGCCTGAAACTTCGTTTGACCGTTATTGTGTAGGCCGCGCGCAATCCATGGACCGCGCCTTGATAATAAAGCCATTCGGGCTGCTCAGGGTTTTGCTTCACCATCGCCCTGGCCCGTTCGAGCGCCTTCTCGGTAAGCTCCTTGAATTCACGGTCGCGTTTGGGGTCGAACTCATCCGGCCCATCGGTCTCGGCGTAGAACGAATCGTTAGAGTAGAGCGATGATGACAGCCGCCGACTTTTGTTGAGGGTTTCAATCCACAGGTCGTTCGCAAGCCGATAATATCCTGCCGGGTGATCGGGCGCTATTTGAATGATCTGCTGATAGCGATCTCTGGCCGCCGGGTAATCAAGGTTGAAATGCGCCCTGTCGCCTTCGCGCACAAGGCGCTCGACCTGCGCGGCGATGTCTTTCGATCTATCCGCCGCATCATCCTGATGACCGATGCCCGCAGGCGCAGACTGTGCTGCCAGCAAACATATCATCAAAATTATCGAGAGCACATGAAGACGCATAATGAACCTCCATTCATATCGGCCGTCAGCTATCAGCCGTCAGCTATCAGCTATCAGCTATCAACATCTCCCCTGCACCCCTGCACCCCTGCACCCTTGCACCCCTGCTCCCCTGCTCCCCTGCCATGGGCCATGCTTTATTCGATTATCGCTTAATGATACAATCTGAGGCTAGTGCGCATCGAGGGATTCTTATGCCGAAAGCCGTCGACCCGGACAACGCGATCCCTGAGACAGAGCCGCTCAGTGAGACGATTTCGCCTGCGACTGCGGACGAAGAAAGTCTCCGTGATTCGAATCCTTATCGAGGTCTCACGCTCAATGACCGTTACCTTATCGATAGGAAGATAGGGAGCGGAGGCATAGGCGCGGTCTATCTTGCGCGCGATCAGAAATTGCTGTCAAAACCCGTAGTCATCAAAGTCATACTCGAACAGCCCGAAGAGTCGGACCATTATAACTGGCTTCAACAGAAATTCCGGCAGGAGATGGAAGCCCTCGCGCGCATAGACCATCCGGGAGTCGTAGGCGTCCTTGACACAGGGGAGATGCCCGACAAGAAGCCCTTTCTGGTAATGCAATTCGTCGAGGGCGTAGACCTCCGCTTGGTGATAAAAAGTGGAAGGATGGAGCTCGCGCGCGTTGCCGATATCATACGACAGACGGGCCACGCGCTGAACGCGGCTCACGAAAAGGGGATACTCCACCGCGACATCAAGCCCGCAAACATCATGCTGCAACCGCTCGGCGAAGGTCAGGAGCACGTCAAGCTCATAGACTTCGGCATAGCGACGGTAAAGGATTCGCATTTCGGCTCGGACAAGGAGATATCCCAGGTGGCCGGGACCATAGCCTACATGGCTCCCGAACAGTTGCTCGGAAGACCGACGGCTTCAAGCGATATCTACGCGCTCGGAGTCGTCGCTTACGAAATGGTTACGGGGAGGCGGCCTTTCAATCCCGAATCCCCTTTTCAGCTTCTCGAACTTGAGCGCGAAGGCGTGAAGATAAAGCCGCGCGAGGTGCGCCCAGATCTGCCTGAATCGGCTCAGGGAGCCATTTTGAAGGCGCTCGCTTTCGATACGGAAGACCGCTTCGCCAAGGCGCGCGATTTCGGCGATACGCTCGCCGAAGCTCTCCTGTCCGCTCGCGCAGACGGTGAGACCGTCTCATTGCCGTCATCCCTCCTGCCTTCGGCTTCGCTCGCAGGGACGGTCGTAATGGTTTATAAACGCGGCGCGGAGCCTGACGAGCGATTATTGAAACTCATAGAGGGCCACCTGCTCGAAAACGGATACCGAGTCTTCATCGATAAGCATCTGCCCATAGGCATCGAGTGGGCGAAAGAGCTTGAGCGACAGATTCGTTCTTCGGACGCGGTCATAGTGCTGCTATCGGCCGTATCGGCCGCAAGCGAGATGCTCTCTCACGAGGTGCAGATAGCCAGCGAGGCCGCACACAAAAGATCGGGCCGTCCGCGACTGCTTCCTGTCAGGGTAGATTTCGACGCCCCGCTTCCTGATTCGATTGCCGGGATACTCAACCCGCTTCAGCAGGCCGTTTGGAGAATCCCCGAGGACGATCATGTCGTTTTGGCTCAACTGCTCGCCTCCCTGCAAGCGCCTCTCCCTCCGCAGCACTCAGGAGCGCACCCGAACCTTGAGCCTGTCGGCGGGGCGGTGCCGCTCGATTCCGAGTTTTACATAGTTCGCCCGGCAGATGATGAATTCTGTTCCGCGATTGCAAGGCGCGACAGCATAGTGCTTGTCAAAGGGGCGCGGCAGATGGGAAAGACTTCCCTGCTCGCGCGAGGGCTGCAACAGGCCAGAGACATGGGAGCCAGGGTCGTGCTGACCGATTTTCAAACGCTCAACGCCCTGCATTTCGAATCGCTCGAACGACTCTTTCTCACACTCGCAGAGTTGATTGCCGATCAACTAGACCTCGACGTGTCGCCCTCTGAAGTGTGGCATGCAGAACGCGGGCCGAGCGTGAATTTCGGAAGATACATACGCCGCGAAGTGATGGGCAAGGTTCCGGCTCCGGTCGTCTGGGGCATGGACGAAGTCGACCGCTTATTCAATTACGATTACGCGAGCGAGGTCTTCGGACTCTTTCGCTCGTGGCACAATGCAAGGTCGCTCGACCCTTCGGGTCCCTGGCACCGACTCACGCTCGCCATAGCTTACGCAACCGAAGCGCACCTTTTTATCACAGATGTCAATCAATCGCCTTTCAACGTCGGCACGCGGCTCGCGCTCGAAGATTTCACCATCGAACAGGTTGAAGAACTGAATCGCCGTTACGGGTCGCCTCTGCGTCGGGCGGCGGAACTGGCAAGATTTTACGCGCTCGTAGGCGGCCATCCTTATCTCGTGCGGCGGTCGCTGCACGAAATAGTGACGACGGAGACCGTTCTCTCTGTCTTTGAAACTCATGCAGACCGCGACGAAGGACCGCTCGGCGACCACCTCCGACGTATACTTTTGCTTCTCAGCCGGGACCAGAATCTGTGCGATGTCGTGCGAGGCGTGCTTGAGGGGCGCGCGTGCCCCGATGCGGAGAGTTTTTATCGCCTGCGAAGCGCGGGCGTGCTTGCGGGCGACACTGCCGAGGACGCGCGGCTGCGATGTCAACTCTATTCAACCTACCTGAAACGACACCTGTGAGCAGGGGCCAGGGAGCAGGGAAGCGATTCGGTAAGGATGAAGGCGGAAGGATGAAGGATTAAAACCAGAGTGAAGCTATCGATTCTTCCTTCATCC
>JAKEHD010000369.1 GCA_022615215.1 Blastocatellia bacterium | reverse complement strand
ACTGACCACTGACCACTGACCACTGACCACTGACTGAGGTGATTTGTATGAACACAATGAGCGAACAACCCAGGCAATCTCCTGATATAAACGTAGGGATGATCGAGCGCGAATTGACTTCGCTCTGGAAGGCCGCGGGCGAAGAGGACGAGCAGGGCGGAATCATACGCGCCTGCCTGATGAATCTTCTGGTCTATGTTCCCGACGACCAACTTGCGGGCGAGGTGGACGAAATAATAACCGAGGTCACGGCGGAACATCCTTCGCGTGCCCTCCTGATAATCGCGGATCCGGAAGCCGAACCCTTCATCGAAGCGCATGTCTCTTCGCGTTGCACCATTCCGTCGGGAATGTCCAAGCAGGTCTGCTGCGAGCAGGTGACTATCTCGGCGGGCGGAAGCCTGATAGGCGAAGCGCCGAGCGTCGTGACGGCGCTCCTGCTATCGGATCTGCCCGTCTGTCTGTGGTGGCACGCGGCCCCACGACTGGGCGACAAGACCTTCGAGCGTCTGGTCGCGGCTTCGGATCGCGTAATAATCGACTCGGCCGATTTCACGAATCCGCACGAAGACATGGCGGCGCTTGCGGCCGTGCTCGGCGACGACTCGACGCGGGCCGCTTTCAGCGATTTGAACTGGGCGCGGCTGACGCCCTGGCGCTCGCTCGTGGCGGGCTTCTATGACGTGGCCGAATATCGTCCGCTGCTCGACCGCCTTGAGCGCGTCCTTATCGAATACGCGCCTCCGCCCGAAGATAGGGATGCCATATCATCGAGGTCCGCGTTGCTGGCCGGGTGGCTCACAAGTCGGCTCGGATGGAAATTGGAATCGGCCGCTCGCAAAGACGGCTCTTCGGTTTTCGAGCTGAGAGCCGGAGAGCGCAAAGTCTCCGTGGAGCTTGTTCCGACGAGCGACCCTGCGATCAAGCCGCGCCTGATCGCAAGGGTCACGCTTGAAAGCGCGGCCGAGACTGCGGCTTCTTTCAAAGTGGCAAGGAGCGCGGATGGCAGCCGCATCGAAACCCATGTCGCTATCGGCGAGGAGAGGCATATACAAAGAGTGCTCGGCTACGACGACCGGAGCGAAAGCGCTTTGATCGGAAGAGAGTTGGAGATACTCGGACGAGACCGCGTTTACGAGCAGGCGGTCATATCGGCAGGGGAGATGCTCAACGCGATTAGCTCTTGAGCGATACGAGCGAGCCGCGCGCAGAATGAATACATTTATTGAATTGAATGAATGCATTTATTGAACGAATGCGCTTATCGAATGAATGCATTCATGGTCGACAGCGCCCTCCGAGTCACCGTTCAGATTGGCGACTTGGAGGACGCGCGAATGCGAAATCGCTACGCGGATACTCCTGACCTTTCAAGCTCTCTTCGGAAAACGTCCGAGCGTGTTGCCAGCTTGTCGAGAGCTGCCGGTCGCATGATTAGCGGAGCAGGCGACAATCTGGCAGATTGTCGGACATCCGGCGCAGCCGTTTTCATGGTTTCAGGGCGTCGTCTTTGCCGACATGTATGGCTCCAAATATATTTGCTGCCTGCCGAATGAAAACCACAACTCCCTTTCAATCTTTGGTATAATGCACGGGAAATTTCCGGGCGTGTCGCCCCTGTGGTCGCAATGTAGAACGCGCGAAGCGGAAAGATAAAAGGCAATGGAAGATTCGGCTTTAAGACAAAAAAAGGTAGTCATACCCGTAACCCTCAGCTTATTGCTGGCCCTTGTCTACGTCGTCCTCAGACTGTTCGGCCGCAGGTTGATGGATGAGACGGGCTTCGACTGGCTCCTTACGGCCGTGATCATCAGCACGGGCGTGGCCATAGTTCGGATCATCAGCTATGTGATCTTCGACATCATCTTTCAGAAGCGTAAGGGGCGCGAGGCTCCTGCCCTTCTGCGCATGGTCATCTCGATAATCGGGTACGCCGCCCTCTTCGTCGTGGTCTACACCTTCGTGTTTCAGAGAGACCTGAGCGGAGTGCTGGCCACGTCCGCAGTCTTGACCGTCATAATCGGCCTTGCGTTGCAAGACACTCTCGGAAATTTCTTCGCGGGACTTTCGCTTCACATAGAGCAGCCTTACTACATAGGCGACGCGATTCAGCTCGGCGATATGTTGGGCAAGGTGGAGTCCGTCACCTGGCGCACCACCACCATACGCACGAACGACAACAGCCTCATCATATTCCCCAACAACAAGATCGCGCGCGAGTCCCTGGAAATTCATCCGCTGCAATCTCTCAACAGGCGCGTGCTGGCCTTCCCGGCCCCTTACTCAGCGCCTCCGCAACAAATCATTTCTCTGGTCCGGGAAGCCGTTCGCACGCTGCCGCGCGTGTCGCCCGAAAAGACCCCCGTGGTTCGCATACGCGAGTTTTCCGATTCGAGCATAACCTACGAAATCCTCTACTGGGTCGCGGACTATATGTGGACCCCGAATATGGACGCGCAGATCAGAGAGCGTATATGGTATCTCTACAGCCGCAACGGCCTGGACATTCCCTTCCCCATCCGGCACGTCCTCTTCGAGCAGCGAGAGCCTTCCGCTCAGATTCAGGAGATCGATCTGGCCAGGGTGATCGACTCGGTCGAGATATTCGAGCCGCTCACCCGTGAAGAGCGTGAAAAGGTGATCGCGTCTCTGGCGCGATATGTGTACGCTCCGGGCGAAGAGATACTCAGGCGCGGCGCGGCGGGCGATTCGATGTTCGTCATACGCCGAGGCAAGGCTGAGGTGCAAGCGCCTGCCGCTAACGGCAAGCCTCAACGAGTGGCCGTGCTCGAAGCAGGCGATTTCTTCGGCGAGATGGCGCTCTTTACGGGCGAGCCGAGAACCGCAGACGTTCAGGCTCTGGAAGAAGTCGAAGTCTTCGAAATCAAGAAATCCGCCATAGAGCAGTTATTTTGTGATAATGAAAAACTCGCCGAGGCATTCAGCCGGAAGATAGCCGAACGCCAGGCGAGGCTTGCGGAATACTCGCGCGCCGTGCCCGCTTCGGAGGTCAGCATTCAGAGCGAAACCATACTCAAGCGCATCAAACGATTTTTCAAACTCGGTTGAACGATCACCATGAACGCTTTTCTCATCCTGCAAAAATCATTCTCTCAGGCCGCGTTCCTGCTATCTGTGTGGAGCGATTTCCGAACCATCATCGAGCGACACCGCGCGATACCTGTGACGATAGCTTTTTTGTTGATCGCCACTATTTTATTAAAGCGCGTGCCTGCCGCGCGAACGCGCATCAAGGCGGCGACCCTGCTCTTCGGGCTGTCGCTCTTTTTAATGCTCCTCGCGAGCCTGTTTCTGTCGGCCGGATTCATATCCACACACAAGGCCGTTTTGGCGGCGGCCCGCTTGATAGGGGGCTTCGCGATAGTCAACCTGGCGAGCACCTTCGTCTTCGACGTGGCCCTCAAACTCGTTCACATCAATACCCCCCATATATTGCGCGACCTCTTGATCGCCCTCGGATATGTTGGGGTCTGCCTGGGATTGCTGTGGAGCGGAGGACTCAGCCTTTCGGACATAGTGACGACATCGGCCGTTTTGACTGCGATAATCGCCTTCTCGCTTCAGGACACGCTGGGCAATATCATGGGCGGGCTGGCCATACAACTCGAAAAGACCATAACGGTAGGCGATTGGGTGAAGATAGACCAGAACGTCGGCCGCGTAAAAGAGATTCGCTGGCGTCACACCTCGATAGAGACGCGCAACTGGGACACCGTGATACTCCCGAACAGCATGCTGATGAAGGGCCAGGTCACTGTGCTCGGCAAGCGCGCAGGACAGCCCGTTCAACATCGTCAGTGGGTCTATTTCAACGTCGATTTTCGCGTTCCGCCCACAGACGTTATAGCGACAGTCAATGAAGCTCTTCAGGCCGAGCCTATAGAGCGAGTCGCCCCGGAGCCGAAGATACATTGCATACTCTACGATTTCAAAGACAGCTATTGCTATTACGCGGCGCGGTACTGGCTGACCGATCTTGCCGCGGACGACCCGACGGATTCCGTCGTTCGCACGCGCATATATTTCGCATTGAAGCGCGCGGGCATCCCGCTATCGATCCCTGCACAGAGCCTCTTTGTCACAGAAGAGAGTGAGGAACGCAAAGGATTGAAACATCGGCGCGAGATCGACAACCGCCTGCGGGCAGTGACGGGCGTGGAGCTTTTTCACACGTTGAACGAAGACGAGCGGAGGCTGTTGGCCGAGCGGCTGCTCCCCACTCCGTTCACGAAAGGCGAAGCCCTGACCCGCCAGGGGGCCGAAGCCCACTGGCTCTATATAATGACGAAAGGAACCGCCGATGTTCGCATATCGGTCGATGGCCTCCAGCCGAGGAGCATAGCGACGCTCGGAGCGGGAGATTTCTTCGGCGAGATGTCGCTTATGACCGGCGAGAAGCGTTCGGCCACCGTGATCGCTCTGGAAGATGTTGAATGCTATCGCCTGGACAAGGATGCCTTTCACGACATTCTGCTCGAACGCCCGGAGATAGCCGAGCACATATCGCATATACTTGCGCGGCGGCGCATGGAGTACGAAGCGGCGCGCGACGGGCTGGATTCGGAAGCGAAAGCAAGCCGTATGGGAACGGCCCAGCGCGATATTTTCGACCGCATAATAGAGTTCTTCGGTATTGGCAAACCCGCTTAGACATAGCCCCGTCACTCTCGCATATCTACGCGCCCGTGAAGATCAGCCGCCAATCCGAAACCATTGTCTGCGGCGTAGTCAGGTTGCCATAGCGCGCGTGGGGGAAAGCGAAAAGAGGGAACGAAACATTATCTATAGGCTATGCCTCCACGCGCGCAGAGTAAAAATTGCAGAGCAAAGGCCGCAAGTCCGACCTCTTTCATCATTCTGATAGACAGCCGACTTCAAACAGGTAAAGGGTGTTCGATCCGATAGAGGGTATGATGCTCGATCATCAGGAGGCATAATGACTATGAAAACCATGATAGTGTTGATGGCGCTCGGCCTGCTTTCCGCTTTTCCATCGTCCGCTCGAATGGCTCGACAGGACTCTCAAGTCACCGTCGAAAAAGTAGAGATTCGCGGCAATCGTCGTATTACCGAAGAGGCTATCAAATCCCGTATCTCCACACTCAGCGGCTCGGCTTACGACCCGGCCCGACTCAACCGCGACCTTCGCGCTATTAACGCTACAGGCCATTTTCATAATGTAAACCTACTGGTGGAAGATGGGCCGCAAGGGGGCAAGGTCGTCACCTTCGAGGTCGAGGAATGGCCGTTGATCTCCGATGTAATATTTCAAGGGCTGGATTCGACCCGGCAAGCCCGCGTTCTCGAAGAGTTGCGAAAGCACAATGCAGGCGTCTCCAAACGATCTACTTATTCTCCTGCGAAGGTCAGAGTCGCTGCGAGAATAATCGAGGACTTTCTCGTCCGCGAAGGGCATAAGGGTGTGAAGGTGACACCTTTGATCCAGAGCGGGTCCGCAACCGAAGTGATAGTCAAATTCGAGGTTCGCTTTCGTAGCTCTCGATGAAAACCCCGAAACGTATCTGGAAATCGCTTTTGCCACAAACGATCCGAGCGGTTCGCCTGAAAACTGAAATCGCAAAACTTTATGTGAGACGCCTCGCCACCTAAAGCGTTCAAGTCGTATAATCTAACCGCCCTGAAGGTGTTTGATCTGAAAACGGAGAGCGAACAGTTGCAAGGCCGCGCAATCAATATTTTCAGGCTCACGGCGACGATCTTTCTCGCCGGGCTGTTCTTTTCGGCGGTCCCGGCTTCGTTACCTGTTCGGCAATCAGCCCTTCGAATATCGACCCTCGAACAGATCGAAGAAGATTTCGCTTCGGTCCCTTGCGATAACAAAAAACGGCTCGATGGCGTAAGAGCTATGTTCGAAAAGATGGGCGCTTCTCCCTCCGAGATAACCCTGGATAAACATAAGAACGTCGAGAACCTCTTCGTGCTGAAGAAGGGAGCGTCCGAGGAAAAGATCGTGATCGGGGCGCACTACGACAAGGTATCGCAAGGCTGCGGCGCGGTCGATAACTGGACGGGCATAGTCGCTCTCACTCATCTTTATAGAACGCTCAAAGGCGTTCCTCTCAAAAGAACGGTTCTCTTCGTCGCGTTTGGCAGGGAAGAGGACGGTCTCTTCGGCTCGGGCGCTATGGTAAAAGCGATTGGCAAAGATCAAATCCCGCTCTATTGCGCCATGGTGAACGTCGATAGTCTCGGATTGGCCGCGCCGCAGGTCGCCGATAATATGTCGAGCAAAAAGCTTCTCGAACTCGCCGCAGAACTGGCCGAAGAGATGAAGATGCCCTTCGCGCATGCCTCCATACCTGAGGGCACTTCGGATTCGGTCTCCTTCATGGCAAAAAAGATTCCCGCGCTGACCATACACGGGTTGTCGAATTATTGGAACAAAATACTTCACAGCAAAAACGATCAGCCATCGAAGGTAATACCCTACAGCGTTTATCTCGGCTACAGACTGGCGCTGGCCCTTGTGAGCCGTATCGACAGGGCCGCTTGCGATGCATACAGGTAGACCGGCTTGATTAACTGCTGGCTGATGTCGAGCGCCTGTCGAGACGGCTATTTGAAATTACACGGGCCGGTTGCCAACATCGGGATTCTGTGGAACACTTTCCGTTCGATAAGAGGAACTCGGCTTGTGGCCGCCAATGAATGCGTTCATTCAAAGAATGTATTCCGGCGCGGCCCGCTCAAAGGAGAATCAAAGCTATGGCTCACACTTTGGAAAGTCTCAGAAAGAAGACCGTGGCCCAGCTTCGAGAGATCGCCGATGGCATAGATCACGAAGCCCTGAAGGGCCATTCGGTCATGCATAAAGATCAACTGCTCGTGGCATTGTGCGAGGTTCTCGGCATCGATATGCGCGAGCATCACGAGGTGGTGGGCATAAACAAGGCCCGGATCAAGGCCCGGATCAAAGAGTTGAAAAAGCAGAGAGACGAGGCCATTGCCGCCCGCGATCACGCTCAGTTGAAAGTCGTCAGGCGCACGATCCATCAACTTAAAAGAAGGATACACAAAGCGACCGTTTAGCGCGCGTTCAGCTATCAGCTATCAGTCTTCAGCCTTCAGTTTATAGCTCTGATAGCCGAGGGCTGACGGCTGAGGGCCGATTCATGGTAAGCATACGAAGGGAAGAGCCGGGAGACCGGGCGGCAGTACATCACGTCAATGAGCGAGCCTTCGGCCGCGCTACGGAAGCGAATCTGGTCGACGCACTTCGCGCCGCAGATAAAGCCCTGCTCTCTCTGGTTGCGGTTCGAGACAATCAGGTCATAGGCCACATACTCTTCAGCCCTGTGACCATAGGACCGGGCGATGAAAATTTCCGGGCCGCAGGGCTTGCCCCTATGGCCGTCTTGCCCGAATTTCAGCGTCAGGGTGTGGGGTCTCTCTTGATAGAAACAGGTCTCGATGAATGCAGAAGAGCGGGCATCGAAGGTCTGGTCGTGCTCGGACATCCGAACTACTATCCTCGCTTCGGTTTCGTCCCGGCGAGCCGTTACGGCATAAAGTGCGAATTCGGTGTCGCGGACGAAGCCTTCATGGCGATGGAGCTTCGAGAAGGGGCATTCCGAAATCGTGAGGGAACCGTAAAGTATCAACCCGAATTCGATCAGTTTTGAATATGCGCGAACAGGTCGCTCAAGATGCGCAACTCGATTGACAGAATATAAAAGGAGCATTGATTGATGAAACTGCTCGTCCTCAGCCACAGTGAAGTCGAAGAGCTAATGCCTGTGCAGGATTGCATAGAGGTCATGACGGATGCCCTCGCGGCGCTCGCGCGAGGAGAGTTCGCGCAACCTCTTCGCAGGGGACTCGTCCCGCCCGGCGCGGCAGGGATTTTGGGGCTTATGCCCGCTTATAGATCGAGCGAGCCGAAAGCTTTCGGCTTGAAAGCTGTCTGCGTCTTTCCAGGAAACCCTGCCCTGGGCAAAGACGCGCATCAGGGCGGCGTTATGCTCTTCAGCGGCGAAACGGGAGAGCCTCTCGCACTTATGAATGCATCTGCCATTACTGCCATTCGCACGGCGGCCGTATCGGGCGTGGCCACTCGGCTGCTCGCGCGAGAGACGGCCGCCGTCCTTTGCATAATAGGAGCGGGAGTCGAAGCGCGCTCGCACATCGAAGCCATGGCTTGCGTCCGCCCGATAGAGCGCGCCCGCGTCGCCGCCCTCCGATTTGAGAACGCGCGCCGGTTCGCCGAAGAGATGCAGGGGCGATACAGTTTTCCCATCGAGCCTGTCGAAGATGCGGAAGCGGCCGCGCGAGGCGCGGACATAATCGTGACTGCCACTAATGCAAGCGAGCCGGTTTTGAAGCGCGAGTGGATAGCCGCCGGCGCTCACCTGAACGTCGTAGGGTCGAGCATCGCTACGGCGCGCGAAGTCGATACCGCAACTATGGCCGCCGCAAGCCTCTTCGTAGACCGCCGCGAATCGACGCTCAACGAAGCAGGCGATTATCTGTTTGCAATGCGCGAGGGAGCAATAGGGCCTGAGCACATAAAGGCAGAACTAGGCGAGGTACTCACGGGCGCGGCACAAGGGCGGACCTCGACGGATGAGATAACGCTCTTCAAATCTCTCGGCCTTGCCATAGAAGACCTCGCCTCGGCCGATTACCTTTACCGACGGGCGCAGGAAAAAGAAGCGGGGACATGGGTGGAGTTCTGAAATCAGCCGTCAGCCGTCAGCTATCAGCCATCAGCTATACTGCGCGCGGGAGGAATTGACAGTTTCCCTCAATCTCATGAATGCGCAAGCGCCAGCAGGCAGGATGCCTGCGCTCCCAGGAAAAACTCCATTCTACCCCGCGCGCAGTATATCAGCCATCAGACCGATGCGAGCGCCTCTTTCAAATGCTCAAGCGAAGTGTTGCCGCCCGAACAGACCATACCGATTTTCTTTCCTGCAAACCGGTCCCGCATTTTATATATGGCGGCCAGGGGAGATGCGCCCGCGCCTTCGGCGAGCGTGTGCGCGCACTCTATCATCCAGACCATAGCCCTTCGGATTTCTTCGTCGCTCACGAGCGCGAAGTCGTCGAGCTTCTCCCACAATATCTTTTGAGGGAGAGAAAACCCGGTCCCCGTCGCAAGCCCTTCGGCGAAGGTGTGATTGGGAAATTCCAAAAGACGCCGCTGCTTCCAGGACTCATAAGCCGCAGGCGCGCTATCGGATTGCACGCCTATCACCTGAATCGCGGGCTTCATCGCGCGAGCGGCTATGCATACGCCCGCAGCGCCGCTCCCTCCTCCTACCGGCACGAAGATGGCATCGAGTTCAGGCTCGTCTTCTATCATCTCGACCGCCTCGGTCGCCACGCCCGCTATCAGCATAGGCTCATCGCCCGAATGCACGTAACGGTATCCGCGTTCGCGCGCGAGGGCTTCGCAATGAAGTCGCGCGTCGTCGAACCTCTCGCCATGAAAGATCACTTCGGCCCCCATGCCTCTCATGGAAGCGACCTTTCCGGGATTGGCCCCGAGGGGGACGACTATGCGCGCTCGGACATCGAACAACCGAGCGGCGTAAGCGACCGATTGGCCGTGATTGCCCGTAGAAGCGGCTATCACTCCGCGCTCGCGTTCTTCGTCCGTCAGTTGAGAAATCAGGTTGATGCCGCCGCGCACTTTGAAAGCGCATATCGGCTGATGGTTTTCGTGCTTGATGAACACCTGTGCGCCTATCAGATCATTTATGGCCGGATAAGTGTGCAATGGCGTGCGCAGCAGATGAGGGCGAATCCTTCGCCTCGCCGCGAGCACGTCTTGAAAATCGGGTATCGTCACCATAAAATCTCCGCAAAAAGGGGACCGCCTTCTTCAGATGGCGGGGGGATTTTTGCGCTGTCGAGCCTCCTGAGACGTTTGCGAGACCGTCTCTTCCCTGGTTATAAAATGCCCACAGGCAAAAGTCAATTTCTTTGCAGACTGTCTTCTACCCGCAGAATCCATGTAGCGAAATCCACCAAGGTATTCTCCACAAAGACGACCGATT
>JAKEHD010000368.1 GCA_022615215.1 Blastocatellia bacterium | reverse complement strand
TGCTCTCTTGCACCCGTGTGCGCCAACCGAGAGATGTGCATGCACCTTGTAGCGGCGAGCGGGGCCGCTATAGACAAAGAGTATCCTCGCATACCGCTGTCGCTCTTCAACGCTTCGCTGATCGCGCGCGGCGGCACAGCAAGGTTTGGCGACGAGCAGGGCGCGGGAGAAAAGCTCTTCGGTCTACAACACGGAGCGCCCAACGGAGGGCGCGACTCTTATGCTCTCTATCCGCTCAGAAGCGTCTCCGGCACAGTCGGCCTGATAGGCGTATTCAATCATCGTCCCATCACGCACGAAGAACTATACACGATTTCGCAGCTCGCCCCTGCGGCGGTTGCGGCCATACGTGTGGCGGAACTTCTGACGAGGACCAATGCCCTTCGTCATCGTCTCGAAAAAGAGATGATCTCGACCGAGGAAGCAGCCCACCCGGAACGCGAAGGCGAGCTTGAAGAAGCGGTGGCCGAATTGACGAGCCAGGTGGCACAGTTACAGGTCGAACGCGACTTGCTCGCCCGCGAAAAAGAGGAAGCCGAGCGCCGCGCCGAACAGTCCGAGGCCGATAGGCGCGACCTCCACGAGACCGCAGACCTCCTGACGGCGGCCGAGCAAAAAGGCGATAACGCATACTTCGAGAGGATCGCTCTGCTTGAGACCAAGCGCCGCAAACTGGAAGAAGAGAACTCCCTTCTGAAAGGCCAGCTTGCTACCCTTGCGCAAAATGTCGACGATCTCAGCCAGATGCGCGGAGGCGCGATGAGCGCATCTACCGAACGCGATGGCGAGGCCGAAAAGCTGAGGGGCGACCTTGCGGCCGACCGGGCCGATCTTGCTTCATTGCGCGAAACTCTGCCGAAACTCGAACGTCAGATCGCGTCACTCGAAAAAACGAACTTCGAACTGCGCGAGCACAACGACGCCATAAGCGAGACTGTAAGCGATCTGGAACGCTCGCTGCGAATAGCCGAAGACGCGCGCGCCCGCCTCGAACAGGACCGCATCGCCCTTGAGCAAAAGGTCGTCGAAATGTCCGAAGAACTGAAGAACCTTCACACCGAGACGGACCAGGCGAGCGGTGAAAACGAAGAACTCACGGTCGAAACCGACCGGCTGCGCGGCGAGAACCAGAAGCTCTTTGCCGAGACTGAACGCCTCCGCAAGAAAGCGGCCGAAATGCAAGCATCACCCCCTCACCTTGCCGAAAGCGATGATCGCTTCGACGCTCTCGAAAAAGAGTTCCATGAGTATCGCGCACAGGTTCAGGAACGTATAGCCGAACTCGAAGAGGAGAACTCAACGCTCCTTGAGACCAACCTCCAGCTTGAAGAGGCCGCCGTGCAGTTCGAATCGCTTACCGCGCGTCTCGAAGAGAGCGCCATAAAACTGCGCGACCGGGCGAGGGCCGGCGATGTGGCGAGGGCCGAAGTCGAACATCGCAAACGCCTGCTTGAGGAAGAAAATCGGCGGCTCGGCCTTGAAAACCAGGCGCGCGCGCGGTTCCTCGCCGACATTTCGCACGAATTCCGCACGCCTATGAATGCCATAATCGGATTCACTTCGGGGCTTATCGAAGACCGCGCGCTGAAATTATCCGACCGCCACCGGCGCAATCTCGAACGCATATCCTATAACGCGCGGAACCTGCTCGAACTCATAAACAACGTGCTCGATCTATCGAAAATCGAAGCCGGACGCATGGACGTTTACTCGGAACCGGCAGACGCGCGCGACCTGATAGAGCGGTCTCTGGGCGTGGTCGAACCCTTGAAAGACGGCCGCCCGATCAGACTCGTCATGGAGACCGCCGATGATCTTCCTCCCATGCATACGGATCGGATGAAGGTCCAGCAGATACTGATCAACCTGCTCTCGAACGCCATCAAATTCACCCCCGAAGGCGAAGTGAAGGTCATAGCCGAGCGCGCGGGCGCCAGCGGCGTGCGTATAGCCGTAAGCGACACGGGCATAGGCATAGCCGAATCCGACATCCCGAAGATATTCGAGGAGTTCCATCAGGCCGGGTCTTTCCGGCGCGGGGAAAAGTCCGGCACGGGACTCGGACTCGCCATCACACGCCGCCTGGTCGAACTTCTCGGCGGTGAGATAACCGTCGTGAGCCGCCCTGAAAAGGGGTCAGTCTTTTCGGTTACGCTTCCGCTTGAGATAGAAGACCAGGTGACCGAGATCGTGGATTTCGACATACGTCCCGCAGACCCCGACCGCACGGCGCTCGTGATAGACAGCGATCCGGCCTCGCTTTACCTGACGAAGAAGTATCTCTCGGAAGAAAACTATTCGGTCGCGGTCGCCGAAGACGCAGGTCACGGCATAGAGATCGCGCGGCTTGCGCGCCCGTCGGTCGTAACCGTAGACGTGGACTCTTTCGAAGACGGCATAAGCATCATCCGCCAGATATCGCTCGGCGAGAAGGCGAGCAAGATCATCGCCATCTCGAATGATGCCGAGACCGAGCGACGCGCGATGGAAGCGGGAGCGGACCTGTTTTTGCGAAAGCCCATAAAGCGAGTCGAGATGTCGGAGACCCTGCGGCAGATGCTGCCGCGCGCGCGGGGCACTGTGCTTGTCGTGGAAGACGACCCGGACGCGCTCGACGTGGTTGTGGATATGATAGAGGGGAGCGGATATGAGGCGGTCAAAGCCACGAACGGACGCGAGGCGCTCGATCGGGTCGAAGAGGCGCAGCCCGATGCGATCATTCTCGATTTAATGTTGCCTGAGATGGACGGGTTCGAGGTGCAGCACCGGTTGAGCCTGAACGAGGATTGGAGCCGGATACCCGTGATTCTCCTGACGGCGCGAGACCTCTCGCGCGAAGAGCGCCGCGCCCTCGACGCGGGGACGGCCCGTATAATTCAGAAGGGCAATTTCAGCCGCGACGAATTGCTGGCCGAAATCAGAAAAGCGATAGCGACGAATTCCGTCGCTGCGCGAGCAGATGAACCCGAAGAGGAAGAAGACGCGGAGGATTAAGGAAGGAGTCGTCCTGGCCTCGGTGTAGCGATGTAGCGACGGCCATCCCTCCGCGCCTCTGAAACGTGATGAAGAAATCCTTAACGGCTCCGGTTTGCGACAGAGCATTTCTCCTTCGCCTCCGTATCTGAGAACCCATCACGCTTCCAACCTTTAAGAGCGACGCCCGCGCTCGAAAGTCTGAAAAGCTGATCGTTGATTTTGGAAAAAGTGAAGGGAAGACGTTCATTATCGAATTCGAATCTTTCGACACCACAAGCACACATCTTCAAATGTTGCGCGGAGAGCAACGCCCGGTGCTTGTGTTAGACCGTATAGACAACATAAACTACAGCCGGAGATTAACCGCAGTATGTACTGCTGATTAACCAAGTAGGAGTCGAACTGGTAAAGAGCAAATGAGAATAGCCAAGATCATCATCAAGGGCTTTCAACAGTTCGAGAACTTCCATCTTGATCTCGAAGACCCGGAGACCGGCCTTCCGCCCGATAAGGTCTGCTTCATCGGTCCAAATGCAACGGGCAAGACGACGCTTTTAAATCTCATACTTGTTCTACTTCACGATATCGGTTCATCTGTTCCTCATCCAAAAATTGTTGATAAACCGTTCTTCGCTGTAAAGATTCATGATGGAACCAGAAAGTTCTTTGCGTGCGCCAATCTAATGATTACTAATCAAGTGTACTATGATCATCTTGTCGAGCAATCAGAAGAATGGCAACGATTCGTCATTGATCAAACTCAGCAAGAAGTATCTGAGAACTTCTGTGCAGACTATCTCATCGACAATAACTCGGTTCCAAGGCTTACGGATGTTAGAGATTTAATTATCGAGGTAACGGCCGATCAACGAATGCATTTAGAAAATGATCCGCCCGCTACTTCCCTCAACGATGCATTGAAGCTTTTTAAGAATTTCCCTGTCCATCACGGTGTGTCAATTTCATCTGCTGCCCGATTCTGGGATTTGCTTATATACCATATTAAAAAGCGTGAAAGCGACAAACTTCAATACTTAGATGATCCAAAAAACGAGAAGAAAAGCGTTGAGGAAGTCAAAGCAGCATTTGAAAAGAGTAATCCAGAAATTCTGCCGGAAATTGGAAAGCTCTGGAACCGCGTTCTCGAAAAGGCCGGATTGGAATTTGATGTTGAGGCCGCACAAATACCAGTGCAGCTTAATGAAAATCTTCAGGCTTTTGTAAAAATCAAGGCTTCGGGAAAGCAACTGCGTTACAATGAACTTAGCAGCGGCATTCGCAACTATATATTCAGGTTGGGGCATATTCGGGCGCTGTATTTTCAGCGCAAGATAGAGCGCGGGTTTCTGCTTGTAGATGAACCTGAAAACAGTTTGTATCCTGATATTCTCTACGGTCTGGTTGATGATTACCTCTCAATTATCGAAAACACGCAACTCTTCATGGCTACGCATAATCCCATCATCGCGGCGCAATTCAAACCGCACGAGCGCATACACCTTGACTTCGATGATCGCGGGTTTGTTACTGCGACACATGGAGTCACGCCCATCGGGGATGATCCGAATGATCTGTTAATCAAGGATTTTCATGTGCGCAGTGTCTACGGAAAAGAGGGCATCCAGAACTGGGAGCGGTTTCTCGAACTGCGAAGATTGATCCCTGAAACCAGCGACACGATTCGCAAACAACAATTGATAGATGAATATCTGAAGATCGGCAACGCATACAACTTTGATCCAGATGAGATACATGAAAAAGTCTGAACACTCAAAGGTGATCGCCAATGAGTGGCAATATCCAAAGGATTCAACGAGGATTCGTGAAGAACTCCTGAACGAGCAGAAAGGGTTTTGCGCTTACTCCGAACGCTACATCAAGAAAACCGACGCGATTGACGTTGAGCACTTCGACCCTCGTTTGAAGCACACTGAGAGCGATAGCTACTGGAACTGGTATACGGTGCTTCATTGGATGAATATACGCAAACCTCGAAAGATCGAACCATTTGAACCGATACTTAAACCCTATTCTGATGATCTTCAGCAACGTATCAAGTATCAATATGGACAGTTCCTTGCCGTAAACTCAACCGACCGGGAAGCCGAGAATTTGATCGATTATCTCAGATGGAACTCACCGGAACTCACTGAAGAGCGACAAAAACACATCAGGCGTATCAGAGTGGTACAGCGACTCTGCGGAGAAGATCAGGAAGCCTTCTTCGATCACTTGCTAAATGATCCGGACAATCTCAGTTTTTTCTCAGCCTTGAGTGTTGAGCTTGACCTTCCTGATGCGCTCATCGAGAAGATAAACCGAATATGAAATTGATCTTCATGGGAACGCCTGAGTTTGCTTCTCCGTCGCTCGCTCGACTTATAAGCGGTGGCCATGAGGTTGCTGCCGTTTTCACTCAGCCCGATAAGCCCGCCGGTCGGGGAAAGCGACTTCAGCCGCCGCCTGTGAAGATGCTTGCCCTTCTGCACGGCATCCCCGTTCATCAACCGTCGAAGATCAAAACCAATGAAGAGGTGCGCGCCATCTTCGAGAGCATCGCCCCTGATGCCTGCGTGGTCGTGGCCTACGGCAAGATACTGCCTGAGTGGTTGCTCCGAATCCCCCGGCTCGGTTGCATAAACGTGCATGCCTCGCTGCTGCCCAAGTACAGGGGCGCAGCGCCTATAAACTGGGCCATCGCAAACGGCGAGCGCGAAACGGGCGTGACTATCATGCAGATGGACGCCGGTATGGATACGGGACCGATACTTGCCAGCCGCGCAATAGAAATCGCCGCCGAAGAGACCACGCCTCAACTTTCAGAACGCCTCTCGCTAATGGGAGCGGACCTCCTGTTTGAGACATTGCCTCTGATCGAACGCGGCCAGATTAAACCCATACCGCAAACGGCGAGCGAAGCGACTTATGCGCCGATACTCAAGCGCGAAGATGGATTGATCGACTGGAATATCGGCGCGCGCGAGATAGCCAATCGCGTGCGCGCTTTCCAGCCCTGGCCCGGCACTTACACCGGCTTTCGCGGCTCGCGGCTGATAGTCTGGCGCGCTCAGGCGATAGATACCCGACCTGAAAACACAGTCCCTCCCGCTACGATAATCGCTATCGATCAATCAGTCATCGCAGTGGCCTGTGCAGGGCCGTCCGTCCTTCATATAAGCGAGCTTCAGGTGGAAGGAAAACGAAGGCAGTCGGCACGCGATTTCGCCAACGGCATGCGATTGACCGTAGGCGACCGCATCACGGATCGATAGCACAGTCATCAGTCTTCAGCCGTCAGTCTTCAGCCGTCAGTATTCAACCACAGATAGCACTGATAACACAGATATACTGCGCGCGGGAGGAATTGACAGTTTCCCTCAATTCCATGAATGCGCAAACACTTGCAGGCAGGATGCCTGCGCTCCCAGGAAAAACTCCCATTTTACCCCGCGCGCAGTATA
>JAKEHD010000367.1 GCA_022615215.1 Blastocatellia bacterium | reverse complement strand
CGGTACGCAAGGCGTCACCGCTGCCGGTACCCGACGATCCGCGCCTGTTTCAGCAACTGCGTGAGATTCAATTCGTCTTCGAACCGGAGGTATAGGCTTGAAGGGCTGGCATAGAGCGGCCGCGTGCTGCGCGTTATTGGCTTGGTGTGCGAGCGCGCAGGCGGTATTAAAAATAAAAATCACCCAAGGCGTCGCCAGCGCGCTCCCGATCGCGATCACTCCGTTCGATCCGCCCGGCGCACGACGGCCAGGCGTCGATATCGCCGCGATCGTCGCCGCGGATTTGGAAAGCAGTGGCGGATTCGTCTCGATGCCGCGCGCCGATATGCCGTCACGTCCCCACGGCTTTTCCGAAATCAATTTTGCCGATTGGCGCCGGGTCGGCATGGATAATTTGGTGGTGGGAACGGTCAGGCCCGGTATCGAGACGGATTACCAGGTCGAGTTTTGGCTGGCCGATGTCTATAAAGGCGCCCAGCTCCTGGCCTATAAGGTCCCCGCGAACGCGGCCCAGTTGCGCCTGGTCGCCCACCAGATCAGCGACGTGATCTACGAGAAGCTGGCCGGCGTCAAGGGAGCCTTCGCCACCCGCATCGCGTATGTCACGGTCCAGAAGCGCGGCGGACGGAACAAAACCTACGGGCTGCAAGTAGCCGATATCGATGGGGAGAATGTGCAGACCTTATTGACCTCACCGCAGCCGCTGATGTCGCCGGCGTGGTCGCCGGACGGGCGGCGTCTCGCCTATGTTTCCTTCGAAGGCCGTAGTTCCGCCATCTACGTTCAAGATCTCGGGAGCGGACACCGCGACAAGGTAGCCGCGGAAACTGGGATCAACAGCGCCCCGGCGTGGTCGCCCGATGGAAGCCGGTTAGCGCTAACCCTGTCGCGCGATGGGGATCCCGAGATCTATGTGTTAACCCTCGCGAGCCGCCACATGCGGCGCATCAATGAGAACAAAACCAAGAGCATTCTTCGTCATCGGTCTATTATTCGACATAGTGGTGACTCCTTTTGGGTTAAACCTGTCATTCTTCTGTTTGCGAACTTACGCCATCGCCTGCTTCGGTCACATCGTCGTCCGTTTCATCCTCGGTCAGCCCTTCCGTCAACAACCAGTCGTGCAGTTGCTCGTAAAGGCGAAAGAGAATGAGATAGCGCGTCTCTCCAAAGGTCAAAGCGCCATCGGGGAACAGTTGCTCCGCAAATTCATCCAGTGTGAAGAGAGGTTCTTCCGGTTTCATTTTGCGGCGGCCCCTGCTGATTCGTAGGAGCACGTTGCAAAAGTCGCGGAACTTGATCGACTCCTCCAAATTCCGCAGCCGCTTCTTTCCATCGGGCGAGCTTCGGATGAAGACTGCTATTTCATCCGCGACCCGCTTCACAGTCTCAATTCGTTTTTTATCCATAGCTAAAATCTCCCTGAGATAAAGCTCCAACAGCGAATAATCGCCGTAAGCAACTCTTTTTCGTGTGTTGAGGAAGTACGGCAGAATCGATTTGTCGGCAAGTAATCTTGAATAGATATGGTTCTTGCTGTTTTTATACTCGTCTTCTGACTTGCGAGAAACCTGTATACTGATCTCCGCGCCTTTCTTGACAAAGTAATATCCTCGTCGAACGATGCCGTACCAGACTCTGCGGCGCGGATGTGCCTGCACCTCAGCGAGAAATCTAAATACCGGCGCAGGTAAATCGTAGAGGTCCATGTCTGGACCCTGAATGTAATTGGTGAAGTGATACAGGCGTATAGTTGCGTTTTCTTCGGCCCATCTCTCTTCATAGGTCAAGATCAAATCTTGAGTGATATGGAACAGCGCGTTTTGCGGATTGGTGTAACCTTCATTGAAGCAGCCTTTATAGTCATTAAGCGCAATTTGATGCTGAACATCTGCGAGTGACCGCTTCGCCCAGTAGCGCATCACTTTTGGCGAATTGGAATGCAGCATTGCCAGCTTGCCGCAAGCATAGTAAGTCAGAGGCGAACACTGCACCGCATACGCGCATGTATCGCAGTAGTCTGCACCTTCAGCCGTGAACGAAAAGAAATTCAACGCTCCCCCGGAACCTGTCATCGGAATATGTTGCCGGTTCTTGCGCTTTCGGGTGTTTCTTCTCCCGCAGGCCATGCAATCACCCATGTCGCCCAGTTGTTCAGTCCCATCAAGTAAGTCATCAAGGAACTCTTTAAATTTCTCGCGTTTCTTTGATTCTGTTTTATAAGATGGCTGGCATAAAGGATGGTTCAAGAATATCGAATAGATGTTCTTCTTCCATTTGTCTGTGATATACATTTGCTGAAGAAGCTCGCTCATTGCCGACAAATCATCATTATCAATGTCATCCGGCACTTTCTTTCTGCGATGTTCTAGTATCGCCGCAATTCCGCTATCAACGAACGGGTTTCCTGTCCATATCAGAAAGCTCATTTATGCCTCCTCTTGAAGCCCAACAGAACTAAGCTACCTCCACCATACCAAACCCCATCGAGTTCCTCGAACCGAATCCCGCCTCGTAGCCAAGCTCTATGAGTTCCGGGCTGCCTTCGACTACGAACGGGGCGAGCCAGCCTCTTATCTTTATGCCTCGAATGTCTATAAGCACCGATGCTCGGTGGCCTTGCTCGGCGCGTTTCTCTATATAGGCCCGGTCCCATTTCCAATTCAGCTTTCCCTTTGCCGGGTCGGTCCCATAAAGCGCCCGGTATTTGCGCTTTAAATTGCGCTCTATGAATTCAGACCAATCATCCTCCGGCGCGAGATAGCGTATACGGTCCTGCTCGTCGCGCACGGATTCCGTTATGGGCGACAGGGCGCGAAAGCTCATCTGCTCGCTGAAAACCGGCGCGGGCAGGGTCTCTGCTTCGGTCAATCTGAAATGCGCGCCCGCTATGTTGAATGACTCGCTCGCGAATAACCCGGCTACGAAATGCTCTATGAAGTCCCCGAACGGTGAACTGATCTGAAAAGATATCTTCGGGTCTTGAAGCAATAAATGGTCTCCGGCTAAACGGCTCCGGCGTATATTGAGGCGCGAAAAGGTGAATAGTTTGAAACTCCGCCCATCCAGGTTGAACCCCTCGTCGTGAAGCCGCGCGGCGAAGTCGGTAGAGGAATTCCCCAACGTGCCGTAGATCAAAGAGGCTACCGCGTGATTGTAGTTCAACGGCAAACGCGCGGCCCGCTCCCTCGCCAACAATGTTAGATTGACCCGCATATCGTTAAAAACTCTCGACCGTCAGCGGCGATTGACGGCTTGACTCCGGGTGTCACAATAACATGAGTGTGTTATGACACTCTCGATATGGCCAGCGGAATGATATATCACCTGCAAGACCGATGGCAATACTGTATTGGCGGAGTCGTCGGAGATACTTTTATTGGCCGACCTGTACTACATCGTGAAAGACTTCTCAATCCGGTGTTTTATACTGCGCGCAAAATGAAATGAAACTTTTCGGGGCGGCTTTCCTGGAAGCTCATAAAGATTTCTTTCTTATAAAGATTTCTTGTAAACGACTTGTGCTATGCAGGACCTATAGATGATTAGGGAAGCAGGAAGAGGAAACCGATAACCTGAGCCAATCTCAAAAAGAGAGCCTGCGCAAAATTATCTGGAGTAGCCAGAAAGTCAAGAGTGTCATTAACTCGCTTCTCCTGTTAGCCCGCACCCGCAAACTAGAAGAAATCGAAACATACCCCATAGATATGCCACGGGTTG
>JAKEHD010000051.1 GCA_022615215.1 Blastocatellia bacterium | reverse complement strand
TTGCGGCGCACTCCAAATATGTTCTGCATTTGCGGAAAAACTTTCATTTTATCCCGCGCGCAGTATACATCCTTCTCACCGGGTTATTCACTATGGGAAGCTTGCTTCTGGATGATGATTTAAAGTCAGCGATAGATTATAGCGTGCGAACTGAAACGGGCTGGGAGGCACCGCCCGGCAGGCTAGCAATTCCGCGTGATGAGATGCATATCTGGTGCGCGAACCTGAATCAGCCTGCCACTGCCATAAATGATTTATTCGATACTTTAAGCGAGACTGAGCGGGCGAGGGCAAAACGCTTCCATTTCGAGCGGGATGAACACCATTTCATAGTCGCCCGGGGGATTCTAAGGATTCTGATGGGGCGCTATATGCATCTACAGCCGAAACAGTTGGTTTTTACATATAACCGTTACGGAAAGCCATCTCTCGATGAAATGTTCGGTTGCGAAAGGCCGCGCTTCAACTTGGCCCATTCGAGGGAGCTTGTTTATTATGCCATTTCCGGGAGCAAGGATGTGGGCGTAGATGTTGAATACATACTTCCTGGCATAGAGGTTCAACAACTCGCAGAGCGGTTTTTCTCACCCGTGGAGACGGGCGAACTTCTCGCGCTGCCAAAAGAATTGCAGTTGGAGGCATTCTTCAATTGCTGGACGCGCAAGGAAGCTTACGTCAAGGCTAGAGGCGAAGGTCTCTCTCTCCCGCTCGCAGACTTCGTCGTTTCTCTGATTCCGGGCGCACCCGCAAGGTTACTTGCCACACTCGATACAGAGGAACATGCCTCCTGCTGGACCTTGCACGACCTGCCCTCTATGCCTGGCTATGTTGCGGCGCTTGCCTATAAAGGACAGCCCTGTCAGTTGTCCTGCTGGAATTGGCCCAATTAGCTCGAAGGAGGCCACCAGTTTTCAGGTTGGCCTGATATCGCCGGATTCAAGGACAATGCGCGTGCCCGCTATTTAGGATTATGACTCTTTCGTCTTGTCAAAAAATTCTGTAATAAGACGAAATTTCATGGAGTAAGCTACATAATGAGTGCAGGAGTTCTTTTCGCCATAGGGCAGACACCGCTCGTAGGATTGCAAAGGGTCTTCAGCGGGATGCCTTTTCGCCTCTTTGCCAAGCTTGAGGGTTGCAATCCGGGGGGCAGCATTAAAGACCGCGCCGCTCACCTCATTATAAGCCGGGCATTGGAGACAGGCGAAATTGGTCCTGAAACAGTCGTCATCGAATCGAGTTCTGGCAACATGGGGATAGGCCTTGCACAAGCATGTGCCTACTACGGACTGCGGCTTATATGTGTCATCGACCCGAAGACGACATCTCTAAATGTAAAAATACTGAAAGCATATGGCGCGGAAGTCGACCTTGTTTCAACCCCCGATCCGGAATCGGGCGAGTTTCTTCAAGCTCGAATCAAACGAGTCCGGGCGCTTCTCGCCAGCATCGATAACAGCTTCTGGCCGAATCAGTACTGCAATCTCTACAATCCCATTGCTCATCATCAAACGATGCATGAGATTGTGGCCGAACTCGACGGAAAGGTCGACTACTTGTTTTGCACGACGAGCACCTGCGGCACTCTACGCGGATGCGCTGAGTATGTCAGATCGAAGAAGTTGCGCACAAAGATAATCGCAATCGATGCTGTAGGCAGCGTCATCTTCGGTGGACGAAAAGGCAGTCGCCTCATTCCCGGACACGGCGCCGCCATATGTCCTCAACTCTATCAGGATGATCTGGCCGATGAAGTCATAAAGGTATCGGATTTTGAGTGTCTGATTGGGTGCCGTTACTTGGTTCAAAAAGAGGCGATTCTGGTCGGCGGTTCGTCGGGTGCGGCGCTCATGGGGTTCAACAAATTTAAAGACCGCATTCCCGACGGCGCTAATTGTGTGTTGATCTTTGCCGACCGGGGCGAGCGTTATCTCGATACAATTTACTCTGATAGCTGGGTCATTGAACATTTCGGCTCAATACCGACTTTCCCCGAAGCTTTGAGCTTTAGCCGCGCAAGCTGAAGAGCGGCAAAACCTTATAAGGATCATAAGGAGCGATTATGGCAGACCGGATGGTTTACCTGAAGCAGAACGTGATGCTTGAGCCGCTATTTAACCAGTGGTATGCGTGGTCGCATCTCATCTCTCCTGCAAATGCCGCGATGTACATGGCAAATTCGCATCTGAAGATCATGCAGTCGTTCCTCAACTCGCCGCAAATTCATGTTTCTGCGCTTAAGAATCCTGCCATGGTCGGCGGACCGTTCATTAACTATGATCCGGTCAGAGTGCCTGAAATCAGGGAATTGATGAATCGGACTTTGAAAGATCACGCTCCAATGTTTCAGTTTGCTGAGGCAATCAAAGAGCTTGATCAAAAATTATCAGAAGAGGCTCAGGGGTATTCGCTCGAACCTCACTATCAAAAGGCGCCCGAAATACTCAGGGGCTACGTCGAACTGATTTACGACCTCAATAACAGCCCCTCTATACGATTCATAGATGGGCTGCTCTATAAAAGCGAGTTCTATAATGAGGCGTCGCAAGCCATCGGGCTGTCTCTGGTAAATGGTGATGATCGCTCCTTCGTCTTCAGCACTCCCAGATTGAAAGAGCCGGGAAGACTTATTTTGAACATACCATTCAAGCAGCAGGAACTCGATTCATTGTTTGAAATGAAATCTTCGGCCAAGCCCTACGGGTTCATGAAGGAGATGCTCGGAGTAGAGGATGATGAAGAGATATTCTTCTCGTCGCTATTTTCCGATCAAGCGCCGCCAGCCGCCGATAGTTTCGACGGGGACGACATAAGGGTTCGTTATTTCGGTCATGCCTGCGTGCTGATAGAATCAGCAGGCGTGAGCATCCTGAGCGACCCGACGCTTAGCTATAAGTATGATGACGGAATAGAGCGATTCACCTACGCCGATTTGCCTGACAGCATCGATTACGTCCTGATCACGCACAATCATCAGGATCATTGTCAGTTAGAGACCCTGTTACAACTGCGGCATAAGATCAAAACCCTGGTCGTTCCAAAGAGTGCAAGCCTGGGACTGGCCGATCCATGTCTGAAATTGGTACTGCAAAACACAGGATTCAAAAGCGTCTTTGATATGGATGAGATGGAGAGCATCATCTTCGGCAATGGGAGCATAACAAGCCTGCCGTTCCTCGGCGAACATGCTGATTTGAACATCAGAACCAAGACCGCTTATCTGGTGAAGATGAAAGGGAGATCGATTCTTCTGGCTGCCGACTCCAATAATATCGAGCCGAAACTCTATGAGCACATAGGCAATCTCATTGGCAAGGCCGACGTGATATTCCTCGGTATGGAATGCGATGGAGCGCCCCTGTCATGGATATACGGCGCGCTGCTGACGCGGCCCTTGCCGCGTCAGATGGATCAATCGAGAAGGTTCAATGGCTCAGATTATCAGAAAGCAATCGACATAGTTCATCGGCTCAAATGCGATCAGGTTTATGTTTACGCAATGGGACAGGAGCCCTGGCTCAACTATTTTATGGGCATTGCTTATACTAAAGAGTCGCGCCCCATAGTGGAGTCAGACAAGCTTGTTGATGAGTGTAGAAGTCGGGGCATAGAAGCCGAGCGCCTATTTGGCAAGAAAGAGTTTT
This sequence comes from Blastocatellia bacterium, assembly GCA_022615215.1. Lineage (GTDB taxonomy): Bacteria > Acidobacteriota > Blastocatellia > UBA7656 > UBA7656 > JAKEHD01. The sequence continues at coordinate 17,893 of JAKEHD010000051.1, read as the reverse complement.
TCCTGAAAGCGAAATGAAAGGTCCGGTAAGTCGTTGATGCTCACATTACCGCCAGAAAGGAAGGAGATATGAGTCGGGACGATAGCGAAGATAAGACTATCTACAAAGTCGTAGTCAATCACGAAGAACAATATTCTATCTGGCCCGCCGACCGGGAAAATCCTCTCGGCTGGAGTGATGTCGGAAAGGTTGGGCCGAAGGCAGAATGTCTTGCCTATATTAAAGAGGTCTGGACCGATATGAGGCCGCTCAGCCTTCGCAAGAGAATGGAAGAAGCATCGAGTTAATGGCGACTGACATGCAGGAATCTATATGGTGGGTTTGCCCGAATCCAAACCCTAATGCGGCTTTGCGCCTGTTTTGTTTCCCTTATGCGGGAGCAGGAGCCGCGATATTCAAAGCCTGGCCTGAAAGGCTTTCGCCTGCGGTCGAAATTTGTGCTGCCCGCCTGCCCGGTCGCGGGGCGAGGTTGAAGGAAAGCTCTTTCACCGACCTCGTTAAACTATCGCAGGCCATAGGCGAGGCGATCACTCCATATCTGGATAAGCCGTTCGCTTTTTTCGGGCACAGTATGGGGGCGATGATCAGCTTCGAGCTGACCCGCCGTTTGAGAAGAGAGTGCCTTGCCCAGCCGCGACACCTTATTGTATCGGGTCGTCGCGCCCCGCAGATTCCTTATACTGATCCGCCGACATACAATCTGCCGGAGCCTGAGTTCATACAGGAATTGAAGAGGCTAAACGGGACTCCGAAAGAGATACTCGAACACGAAGAACTGATGCAACTGGTATTACCTGTGCTTCGCTCGGATTTTCAGGTTTGCCAGACCTACGTGCCCGCGCCGGAGGCTCCGCTTGAGTCTTCCATTACTGCTATGGGAGGTCGCCATGATGACGAAGCGATAGATGGGCGGCTCGAAGCCTGGAAAGAACAGACCCTCTCTTCGTTCACGCTACATATAATGCCTGGCGATCACTTTTACCTGCAAAAATTCGAAACTCTATTCTTTCAAATTCTTTCTCAGGAAATAGAGGAGATACTTAGAAAGATCACCTGAAGGTTCCCTACCGAACTGAAAAACACTCTCAGGATCACGGCGGCTCGAATCTCTCCGGCCGTTTAGCGGCTCACCCCGAAAGGGATTGAGTCTGTCGGCTCTCCTGTCGAGGGATCGTGCCCTCAGCGATTTCATCGGGGACGAGTCTTAGGTTTAGGCAGCAGGAACATGGTCGTTGTGAGATTGTTCAACACCGGGCGTCACATAAAAGACGAGATTGCCGCTCGCAAGGCTGCATTCGGAAGTCGATATGCTGTGCCGTCCCCGAAACGGAGGATAAAATGATTAAAAAGATTCTGTTTTTCGTTCTGGCATCTGTTTTGATGATGCCTGTGACTATGGTCAGCAGTTCTTCAGCACAGAGACAACCATCTGCTTCTGACCTGATCATTGCAGGTTTGAAAGATCGCGCACAGGTAATAGTAGACAGGTTCGGCGTTCCGCACGTAATAGCCAAAAACGATCACGATGCATATCTAATGATGGGATACCTGCACGCGAAGAACAGGTTCTTTCAAATGGACGTGACACGGAGACGGGCTGACGGAACGCTGGCTGAGTTGTTAGGACCAGGCCCTAACGACCGCATACTCGAAAGTGACGCGCAACTGCGCGTTATGGGCATTGCCCGTGCGGCCGAACGGTCTATCAAAGCATATCCTGAGGATTTTCTGGCGCTGCTACAGGCTTATGCTTATGGGGTAAATGCTTGGCTCGATGCAAATAGCTTGCCGCCCGAATATGCCTCTGTTGAAATCACTCGGGTGCCTCGGTGGACTGCCCTCGACAGCGTGGTTGTCAGCAAGTTCCTTGCCTTCCAGCTTGCATTCGATTTCTCGGACCTTCGCAATACGACGACAATCGAGAGATATAAGAAGGCCGGACAGGAGAAGGGATTTGACGGTGTAAAGTTGTTTTTCGATGATCTCTTTCGCGTCACGCCGTTCGATACAGTGATAACGGTCTCCGAGCCGGGTCGAAAGCGATTCGTGCAGACATCGAGCCGTAAAAAATCGCCTGGTCGAAATGCGCAGGAAGTGAGTGCAAGTTCGAGCATAGAGGGGTCGGCGATCTCTGCGGCATACGGTTCGGATTCCCGCGCCGCTTCCTCTGACAGATCGGCCGGCGCGCGCGCCCCCCGTGCTATGCCTGCCGCTATCCGCCGTAACGCCCCGGCCTATGAAGATCAATTGCGACGTTCGCTTGACAGAATCAGTCCGCAAAATATCGAGGCAGCCCGGAGGTTTGTTGACACCTACACTAACAATCCCATGCTCAACCACGAAGAACGCGGATTCGGCAGCAACCTGATTGTGGTCTCGAAAGCCAATAGCGCCACCGGAGTGCCCCTGCTTGCAAATGATCCGCACGTTGCGTTGAGCACTCCCGCGGCTTTCTTCGAGATACACCTGACCGTTGAGTCCAGCCCCGGGCCTGCAATGAATGTGTATGGAATCACCATTGCCGGAGCGCCCGGAATTATTTTCGGGCACAATGAAACAATAGCCTGGGGCGCGACGAGTTGCCCGCTTGATGTCACAGATTTCTACTCTGAAAAGCTTGTGAAGGAAAACGGCGTGATCAGGTACACCCGTTACAAAGACAAGCTTGAGCCTGTCGTCACCATACCGCTTAAATTCAAGGTGAATCAGCCTAAAAACGGAACTAAAGACGACCTCCTCGACGTAGCGCCTGGCCTGAGAGAGAGCAAAGCCGTCGATGTCCCGGAGAGTGTGATCGTGCTCCCGCGCAGAAACCATGGGCCGCTCATTCCGAGCGGGCCTGATGAAGGCATAGGAGTTCAGTTCGCCGGGTTCAGTCCGTCGCGCGAATTGCAGGCACTTTATGTCTGGGCGCGAGCAAAAAGCGTCGAGGATTTCAAGAAAGGATTGAATTATTTCGATTTCGGCGCACAGAACTGGGGCTATGCCGATGTTAACGGCAATATAGCTTACTTTGTCGGCGGCAAAGTCCCTATTAGAGAAGACCTGGATTCAGGGAGCGTCGACGGGCTGCCTCCGATCTTCTTGAGAGACGGCAGCGGGAAATCCAGGCATGAATGGAAAGCCAAAGCGGGCGTCGATCCCGAAAAGGAGCTTGCTTATGGATCGTTGCCCTTTGAAGAGATGCCACAGGAGATCAATCCGCCTGAAGGCTACATTATCAACGCCAACAATGATCCTCTGGGTTTGATGGTCGATAACGACCCGTTTAATGACCTGCGGGCGAGCGGTAAGGGTCTCTATTACATATCGCTCGGGTTCAATCCCGGATTCCGCGCCTGGAAACTGACTTCGCTTGTCAGGAGGGAGTTGGATTCGCCGGGCGGTAAAGCCAAAGTCACGCTCGATGATCTCAGACGAATTCAGAGTAATGTCGAGATGCGCGATGCCGAAGTGTTTATGCCTTACATCATCAGTGCTATGCGGGCCGCTCGCGCAGAGGGCGCTCCGGCCCAGCTTGCGGCATTTGCAAAGGATGCAGGGGTGACCGAGGCTGTCGGGAGGCTGGCCGAATGGGATTTCACAACCCCGACAGGGATTGCTGAAGGTTACGATGCGGGCGATGTTACGTCGCAGTTGCGCAAGCCCAGCGAGAAGGAGATCAAAAACAGCGTGGCCGCGACGATCTTCAACGTTTGGCGAAGCCGCATACTCCACAACACGATCATTGGGACGCTCGACCGGCTCGGCATAGGAAACCTACAGCCTGGCAGCGACCGCGAACTGGTTGCATTGCGCTACTGGCTCGATAATTTCTCGGCAGGGCATGGCATCGGAGCGTCGGGGCTGAACTTCTTCGACGTTCCTAATGTCAAACTCGCGCCGGAAGTCGAGCGCGACATCATCCTCTTGACGAGTGTGAGAGAGGCGCTCGATCAGCTTGCGGGCGATCAGTTTGCAGCCGCTTTTAACAAGTCGACCAAACAGGATGACTACCGGTGGGGCAAGCTACACAGAATAACCTTCATGCACATTTTTGGTCCGACTGTTCCGCAGTTCAGCATACCGGACGCCGGCGGATTCCAGAGCCTTTCGAAAACACTCGTCGGCCTGAGCGTAGACGGCGGTTATGAGACTATAGATAATGGAAACTACGATGGCAGGTCTACGGGGGCGAATGGATACCTGTATGGCGGAGGCTCTGCCTGCCGCTTCATTGCTGAACTGAATCCGAAGGGAGTGAAATCGCTTCAGGTTCTACCCGGCGGACAGAACGCAGATACAGGAGACCCGTTCTTCAGCGACCAGATGAACCTGTGGTTGACCAACAGGTATCACGAAGTTTATTTTACCCAGCGTGATCTGAGTCGAAACACGGCTTCGACTCAGAGGTTCAGACCCAGGAGGTAAGGCATCAAGGGGCCGGGTCGTCCGCCCTTGGCGGCGACTGGCGATCCGGCCCCTGCTCATTCAAATCGAAGATGGCGGCTGTAGGCTTGCTCTCGTTCAGTTTTGCGTTATTATAGATACCTCCGGCGCGGCATCGATGGCATATAGCGGAGGATTCCAATGGAAAAATTATGGCAAGATTTGCGCTTCGGTTTCAGGCTGCTTATAAAAAGCCCGGTTTTCGCTTGCGTCGCTATACTGTCGCTCGCGTTCGGTATCGGCGCTAACACAGCGATATTCAGCCTCGTAAACGCTGTGGTACTTCGACCGCTTCCCATTGAGAAGCCGGAAGAGGTCGTAAGCGTTTATACGGTTTCGGGTACCGGGCTGCCCTATGGCAGCACCTCTTTTCCTGACTATCTCGATTACCGTAATCAGGGCAAGACTTTCACCGGATTGGCGGCAAGCAAATTCACCCTCGTAAGCATCGGCAGCGGCGATCAAAATGAAGTCGTTCCGGCTATTCTCGCTTCGGGCAATTACTTCTCTTTGCTTGGAGTGAGTATGAGGCTCGGCCGCGCTTTCACGCCCGAGGAGGATCAGAAGCCCGGCGAGAGCCCTGTCATAGTCATCAGTCATGCTTACTGGGAGCGGCGCTTCGGCTCTGATCCTGGCGTGCTAGGCAGGTCTATACAACTCAACGGCAATCCATTCACAATAATTGGCGTGGTCGTGAAAGATTTCAACGGCACATTCCTTGGAATCAATCCCGACCTCTGGGTGCCCGTGACGATGCAGCCCCAGGTGATGCCTGCTCGCAATAACCTCATGGAAGACAGGCATGACAGATGGCTCGACTTGATGGGACGACTCAAGCCCGGCGTCTCGGCAGAACAGGCTCAAGCTGATCTGAACGTTATCGCCGCGCAACTCGATAGCGCCTACCCCGATATAAATGAAGGCAGGGTCAGACAGATCAACATTACGCCTGCCGGGAGCGTGCCGCCGGGATTTCGCGGACCTGTGCTTGCCTTCACAGGCGTGCTGATGGTGATAGTGGGGCTGGGCCTGCTGATTGCCTGCGCCAATGTTGCTAATCTGCTGCTGGCGCGCGCCACAACTAGAAAGAAAGAGGTGAGCATACGGTTGACTATGGGGGCGAGTCGCAAGCGACTCATACGTCAGATGCTGACCGAGAGCATGTTGTTATCGCTGCTCGGCGGAGCGGCAGGCTTGCTGGTCGCCCTGTTGACGGGCAATTTGATCAATCTGTTCAAGCCCCCGACACCCATACCCATTTCGATCAACCTCGCTTTGGATATGCGCGTTCTCACATTCGCGCTTATCCTTTCTATTTTGACTGGCATCATATTCGGACTTGCGCCTGCTATCTACTCTTCAAGGAGCGATCTTACGGCGTGGCTTAAAGGCGAGACGCCTTCGCTTGGAAGAGGCAGACGCAAACTCGCCCTTGGCAAATTGCTCGTGGTCGCACAAATTTCGCTTTCGCTGATTCTGCTCATAGTTGCCACTTTATTCCTCAGAAATCTACAAAGCTTGAGGTCGGTCGATCCGGGCTTCAGAACCGAGAATGTTGCCCTGGTCTGGCTCGATCTGAATCTTCGCAGATACAATGTCAACAGGGGGAGAGAGTTTTACAGGCAACTGAGCGAACGTGTCCGTATTATGCCCGGCGTTGAGAACCTGAGCCTGTCGAGCAATGTGCCGCTCGGCCTTGCTTTCTCAGAAGTATTTATCACAATCGAAGGGCAGCAACCGCCGCCTGAGGGGGTATTCATTCAGGCCGGAGCGCCGATAGTTGAGCCGAGTTATTTCGACACGATGGGGATAGCGGTTCTGCGGGGCAGAAATTTCAGCGATAAGGATTTCCTCGCCTCGCAGAAGGTCATACTTGTCAATAAAACCATGGCTCAGCGGTTCTGGCCCAACGAAGAGGTCATCGGCAAACGGATTCAATTGACGCCCCGCCCCAGCCCCGAAAGCGACTATTACGAGATCGTCGGAGTGGTGAAGGACAGCAAGTACGTCAGCTTCAGCGAAGACCCGCGAGCGGTCTTTTACAGACCTTTTTCTCAGGTTTATAACGCGGAGATGCATCTGCTCGTGCAGACGGTTTCCGACCCTGGCGCTATACTTCCGGCCCTGCGCCGCGAAGTGCAGACGCTCGACCCGGAGGCTCCGATCCTTGCCATAAAGACGCTGAAAGAAAACATGGGTACTTCACTCGTGCCCTGGCAGCTTGCGGCAGCTCTCGCGGGTGCCGCAGGCGCTGTCGCGATGCTGCTTGCGGTTATAGGTATCTATGGCGTCGTCTCATATTCGGTGGGCCAGAGATTGAAAGAGATCGGAATACGCATGGCTCTAGGTGCGGGAGCGAGGGATATTCTCAGGATGGTTCTGATGCAGGGGTTCAAATATGCCTTGATCGGCGTGATTATCGGAATAGTCGTCGCGGCTCTACTGGCTCAGGCGCTCTCAGGGGCGCTCTACGGCGTTAATGCCTTTGATCCTTTGACTTTTATGGTGATACCCGCGCTCCTGACCCTTATAGTCCTGTTGGCGAGTTATGTTCCCGCGCGCCGCGCCACGAAAGTCGACCCTATGGTCGTGCTGCGCTACGAATGATTGAGATCGGACACTTGGAAATGGCTTACGTGGCCGGGCAGGAGTCATCACGAGCGATCTGACGGCCTTGTGTCGGGTGTGTCACAAAGTTCTCAGAGTTTCCTCACAGGGAACTCATTATTTTCCTGCGCCGGACACCCATACTGCCGGTTGAGGTCGAATAGACCGGCAAATTGATGAAGCAGTAAATATGGAAATGGCTCCTGTCGATGCTCAGGGCGGCATCGCAAAATCGAGTGTCCATACTATGCGGTCAAAGCGGATATTGGGATCTTCAATACTGATTCTGGTGATAGGCCTGATCACCGGGGCGCTGATCCTGTACCTCAACGAGCCTTATTCCTTTCAAGCCACGACAGTCGCCGAGAGGAAGTGTCCCGAATATACGGTCGTCGAAGAATATAGTAAGACGGTGGAAAAGGGCCGTGATATTGTAAAGAAGCTTTTGAAAAGTTTCGGCTCTCCGGGTATGGCAATCGCGGTCTCGGTCGATGGAAGGCTTGTGTGGTCCGAGACCTTCGGGTATGCGAACGTCAAGCAGCGCGTGCCCGTATGCCCTCAGACAAGATTTCGCATAGCAAGCTTATCGAAACCCATCACGGCTGCCGCGGTCGCGGTTCTATATGAAAGAGGACGCCTGGACCTTGATGTCCCCGTTCAACGCTATGTGCCGGGTTTCCCGGATAAGGGGGCGACCATTACGACGCGCCATTTGTTAGGACATCTGGCGGGCATACGATCTAATGAAGGGAGTGAGCCGGTCAGTCGAAAGCACTACAGCAGCATAGCGGAGAGCCTGTCTGTCTTCAAGGACGATCCGCTGCTCTTCTATCCGGGAACACGCTTCTCATATTCCAACTATGGATATGTTCTGCTCGGCGCAGTTATAGAGGGGGCTTCGGGAGAGGACTACGGCTCTTTCATTCAAAAAACCATCCTTGAACCGCTCGCAATGCGCCACACGACGGTCGGAGTCGAAGACAGCAAAATCCCCGATCTGTCCGCCTTTTACGAGCACATAGGAAATGGTGAAATCAGAGAGGCTCCCTTTGTGGATTACAGCCGGGTATTGCCTTCGGGCGGGTTCGTCTCCACCGCTGAAGACCTTCTGCTCTTCAGTAATGCTTTTCTGGGAGGCGAGATTCTCAAACCGCAAACTGTGAACGCGATGTTCACGCCTCAACGCACGAGCGACGGCAAGCCTACGCGATATGGCTTGGGATGGGGCATACATAAGTACAACGGGCGTGTTTACCCCTATCACACAGGACACGCCGTCGGAGCCATATCCTGCATTATGATCGATCCCCAGGAAAAGGTGATCCTCGCAATGCTCTCCAATCTCGGCATGGTAACGGCTCGCGAGGCAGAGTTTGTCGGACCAAAACCGCCTGACCCTGCTGAGATCATTGAGATATTCGTAAATGCGAAGAATCGATGACAACAGCCGCCAACTTGAATGAGCAGATGTGAAAACCATCACTGTTTTTGATTGAGAGTGTGCTCTCTTGCGTGGGACGGAGTCGCCTGCCAACGGTTTCTCTCAAAATATATTCTGCTCTGGATTGAAGGGACAGATAGATCATGATAAATCCTCTGATGCTGCTGCGCGCGCTATTGAACGGTCTTCGAAGAAATAAGGGCACTGCAAGCATGAAGAGGCTATTGAGCCTGACTGCTCCATACAAAGGCCGCCTCGCGCTGGCCACCTTCTGCCTCTTCATCAGCGGCCTCATCAACCTTGCCTTCCCTTACGTTTTGCGAGTATTGATCGACAGCGCCCTGGTCAATCGTGATGCCGCGCAACTAAACACTATGATACAAATCCTGGTTGCGGCCATGCTGGTCGGCGCTGTATTCGATTTCATCAAGTCATATCTCATCTCTTATGTGGGCGAGCGGGTCGTTACGGATTTGAGGAAGAAGATATATGCCCATTTGCACAACCTTTCTGTGTCGTATTACGACGAGCATCGGACGGGCGAGATGATGTCTCATATCACAAATGATGCTGCAGTCCTTCAGGGCGCGCTAAGCAGCAACCTGATCGCCTTGCCTCAGTATATCCTTACTCTGATAGTAGGCATCATCATGATCGTGATAATCGACTGGCGACTGGCGGTCTATCTCGGAGGGATAGTTCCCGTGCTGGTGTGTATCAGCTGGGTTTTCGGCATACCGCTTCGAAAGATTTCGCGAGCTGTGCAGGAGGAACTGAGCAAAGGCATAACGGTTGTCGAAGAATCTCTGTCTTCGCAACGCATAGTCAAAGCCTTCGCCCGCGAAGATTATGAGATCAATCGCTTCACTGCCGCCATAGAAAGGTTCTTCAAGCTCTGCCTGAATCGCGCCATCGTCCAATCGACCTTCGGAGCCACTATGTGGCTCTGTATGTCGTTGAGCCTCGCCGGACTCTTTTGGTACGGCGGCCATGAGGTGATGGCGGGCCGCCTCACCCCCGGAGGATTGATCGCCTTCATCCTCTACATGACGTTTCTTGTAAATCCGGTGTCGGGACTGGCGCGTCTCTATACGGATTATCAGCAAGCTCTCGGTGCGAGCGACCGCGTGTTTGCGCTCCTCGACACCGAACCCGACGTAAAGGATGCGAAAGATGCCTATGAGATGCCTCAACTCGAAGGGCGCATAAGGATCGAAAACCTGACCTTCTCCTACAAGCCGAACGGCGAGGAAGGCTCGACGGTTCTGCGAGATGTCAACCTCAGCATCGAACCCGGTGAGACGGTGGCCGTCGTCGGACCAAGCGGCGCGGGAAAGACGACCCTTGTAAACCTGATACCGCGATTTTACGAAGCCAGGTCCGGCAGCATCAAGATTGACGGGCATGACACCTCAAAAGTGACTCAGAAATCGCTTCGTGATGCGCTGGCCATGGTTCCGCAGGATCCTATTCTCTTCAGCAGCACAATCCGTGAGAACATAGCCTACGGCAAACTCGACGCAAGTCTGGATGAGATAGAAGCAGCCGCCCGTGCCGCCAACGCTCACGAATTCGTGGTCTGTCTTGAAGACGGTTACGATACGATTGTTGGCGAGCGCGGAATCAAGCTTTCGGGGGGGCAGCGTCAGCGCATCGCCATCGCTCGCGCGCTTCTGAGAAATCCGCGAGTCCTGATTCTCGACGAGGCCACAAGCTCGCTCGACAATGAATCGGAGTATGCCGTTCAACAGGCGCTGGAGAGATTGATGCAGGACAGGACCACACTTGTCATAGCTCATCGCCTCACCACGATAGAACGCGCTGATAAGATCATCGTTCTTGATAAAGGCGAACTGATCGAATTCGGCACACACAAAGAACTGCTTGCGCTGGGCGGCGTTTATCACCGCCTCTATACACGGGACTTCGTACGCGAACGCGAGCTACAGGCCGAAGCCTGAAACGCACAACGACATTCTTTTGTCTCCTGAAAAAAAGATAACCTCGAAAGGATTATGGAAAAGGGGCTTTCCAATTCCGTCGGCGAGGCTTCGACTCTTGTCGATCTCCTGAGATGGCGGGCCGATGAATCGCCGAATCGGATTGCCTACAGGTTTCTGACTGATGGCGCGACGCAGGAACTCTGGCTGACTTACAGGGAACTCGACTATCAGGCGCGTTCGATTGGCACAGTGTTGCAATCGCTTGAGGCATCTGGCGAGCGAGTTCTTTTACTCTATCCGCCCGGCCTGGAATACATCGCAGCATTTTTCGGTTGTCTCTACGCAGGGGCCGTCGCCGTGCCCGCTTATCCGCCGCGCAACAATCGCTCCTTGCCTCGTCTGATGGCTGTTGTAGAAGATGCTCAGGCGACCCTTGCTCTCACCACATCTCATATTCTTTCCAAGCTCGATAATGGTTCTGATCGAAATAATCCGTTGGGTTCCTTGCGGTGCATTGCGACTGATGAAGGGACTCGCGGGTCTGAAAGTGAATGGAAGGTGCCGCATTTGACGAGCGAGACGCTCGCTTTTCTCCAATATACATCAGGCTCAACAGGCACCCCCAAGGGAGTGATGGTGACGCACTCCAACCTGCTTCACAACTCAGGGGCGCTGGCTTACGCATTCGAGTACAGTCCCGAAAGCCAGTGCGTAAGCTGGCTGCCCGTCTATCATGACATGGGATTGATCGGCGGGGTTCTTCAGCCCTTATATGGAGGCTTCCCCTGCGCTCTGATGTCGCCCGCTTCGTTTCTGCAAAGCCCCTTTCGCTGGTTGGAGGCGATAACTCGATTCAAAGGGACTATTAGCGGAGCGCCCAACTTCGCCTATGAACTTTGCGTCAGCAAGATCGGCCCTGAGCAGCGTGCTCATCTCGACCTCAGCAGTTGGGAAGTCGCCTTCAACGGCTCCGAACCGATACGCGCCGAGACTCTAGATCGATTTGCTGAGGCTTTCGAGCCATGCGGATTCCGCAAAGAAGCTTTCTTTGCCTGCTACGGATTGGCCGAGTCGACGCTCATTGTGTCGGGAGGGGAGAGAAGAATCGGGCCGTCGATCAAGTCGGTGGCTTCAAGAAAGCTTGGAAAGAATTCGGCAATCGAAGCCTCATCCGCCCGCGACGACGTTCGTCGAGTTGTAAGTTGCGGCAAGAACTTGCCCGGCCAGAAGATCGCAATCCTCGACCCCGAAAGCGGCGCGGCTTGCCCGCCCGATCAAATAGGAGAAGTGTGGGTTTCAAGCCCGAGCGTTGCTAAGGGCTACTGGAATCGGCCGGACGAAACCGCAGCGACCTTCAAGGCCCGCATCGCGGAGACCGGCCAGGGACCTTTCTTGCGAACCGGCGATCTCGGATTCTTCCAAGATGGGGAACTTTATATCACTGGACGCCTCAAGGATCTGATCATCATTCGCGGATTGAATCACTACCCGCAAGACATCGAACTGAGCGCGCAGCGCAGTCACCCGGTGCTCAGGCGGGGCCTCGCTGCTGCATTTTCAGTCGAAGAGGCAGGCGAGGAACGATTGGTGATAATCCAAGAGGTTTCCCCCCGAGTTCGGGATGCCGGCACGGTCATCGACTGCATTCGCCGCGCCGTAGCCGAAGATCACGATTTACAGGTCGAGGCGGTGGGGTTGGTCAGGCCGGGAGCGATCAGTAAGACTTCGAGCGGCAAAATCAGGCGGCACGCCTGCCGGGAAGCCTTTTTAACGGGGCAGCTAAAGAGCCTCGCGCTTTGGCGGGCAAGCTCGATTGAGGAGAGCAAGCCGCTCGCCTCACCGTCAAGCCTTGAAACTGAAGAACAGATTCAACGCTGGCTCATGTCGCTCGTTTCATCAAAGCTTGGGGTGCCTGAGCGCGATATGGATGTCAATGCTCCGATAGATTCTTATGGCATGGACTCGCTTCAGGCCATCGAACTGACGCATCGCATCGAGTCGACTCTTGGAGTCTCCCTGCCCATGTCGAGATTGCTCGAAGGCCCAAGCATAGCTCAAATCGCAAGCCTTACGCTCAGAGACGGTCCTGCGCCGATCACGCAGACCCGGTCTGATTTACGGCCTGCCAGAGAGCATGGCCTGTATCGGTTGTTGCACGGGCAGAGAGCGCTGTGGTTTCTCCATCAGTTGGCACCCGAAAGCGCAAGTTACAACATAGCGGGTGCGGCAAGGATACTCACCGAAATAGACGTTCCCCTTTTCAGAGAGGCTTTTCGAGCGCTCGTTGACCGGCATGTTTCACTGCGTACTACTTTCATCGCGCAGAATGGAGAGCCGCTACAGCAAATCCATAACAATGTAGAGTTGGACTTTGAAATCCATGACGCTTCGCAATGGAGCGAATCGTTCTTGAGTGAGCGACTGACCCGACACGCGCACATGCCGTTTGATCTCGAGCGCGGCCCGCTGATGCGAGTCGTTGTCTTTACCCGTTCAGCGAACGAGCACATAGTCCTTTTGGCGGTTCATCACATCGTTGCCGATTTCTGGTCGCTCGACGTGCTTCTAAACGAGTTGAAGCATTTGTATTCATCAGGGAAGCAAGGAACGATATTGATGCTGCCGCGCCAGGATTATGATTATATCGATTATGTTGACTGGCAGTCGGAGATGTTGAACGGCGCGGAAGGTGAGCGGCTCTGGAATTATTGGAGCAGGCAGCTCGAGGGTGAATTGCCTGTCTTGAATCTCCCGACCGACAGACCTCGCCCCAAGTCTCAGACATTTTGCGGCGCTTCGCATACGTTCGGGCTTGGCAGGGAATTGACCGGGCAGATCGAGGAACTGGCCTCAGAGCAAAGCACAACGCTTTTTATGACGCTGCTGGCCGCGTTTCAAGTCTTGCTGTATAGATATACAGGTCAAGATGATTTGCTTTTGGGCTCTCTCACATCGGGCAGGAGATCGGCGGCATTCGCAGACCTTTGCGGCTACCTCGTCAATCCGCTGGTCTTGCGGGCCGATCTGTCTGGCGAACCGCCCTTCGTTGATTATCTGGCTCGCGTGAGGCGAACCGTACTTGATGCATTCGAGCACCAGGATTATCCATTCACACTGCTCGTCGAGCGATTACAGCCGGAGCGCGATGCGACTCGCTCGCCCTTATTTCAAGTGATGTTCGTCTTACAGAAGTCGCATCTCTCCGATGATGATGGCCTGGCTGCACTTGCGCTCTCGCAAACAGGCGTGCGAATGCGGCTCGGAGACATCCCGCTCGAATCGGTAGCTGTTCGGCAGCAGACGGCGCAATTCGATATTGTGCTCGTAATGGCTGAAATTTCCGGGTGCCTGTCGGCGTCACTCCAATACAATACAGACCTGTTTGACGGTTCGACGATTCAGCGCATGGCAGGCCACTTCCAGACACTGCTGGAATCGATGGTCGCCCAACCGCGCGAGCTTGTCTCAAGGCTGGAATTGTTGACCCCGGATGAACGCCATCAGTTGATTAGAGGATGGAATCAAACGGAATCGGAGGCTGCCGGAGATATATGCATACACCACCTGTTTGAGGCGCAGGTGAATCGTGATCCGCATGCTCAGGCGGTTATATTCGGCGACAGGCAAGTGAGCTACGGGGAACTGAACGACAGGGCCGACCGGCTTGCACGCCACCTGCGGTCGCTCGGAGTAGGGCCGCAGGTGGCAGTCTGCGTAATCGTTGAGCGGTCGGTGGAGATGCTTGTGGGAATGCTCGCCATCCTCAAGGCGGGAGGGATGTATGTTCCGCTTGATCCGGCTTACCCGCAGGAGCGACTGAATTTCATCCTGAATGATGTGGGAGCGCCTCTCTTGCTGACGCAGGCACGATTGATTGGAGACTTTCCCGCGCTCGAAGCCGAGATTGTTTACCTCGATTCGCATCCTGAGGCGGTTTCCAACCAAGAGGAGGGTGAGTCATATCGCCGGTCGCATCCTGATGACCTCGCTTACGTGATCTATACATCAGGGTCTACGGGCAAGCCAAAAGGGGTGATGATCAGCCACAGAAGCGTGGTCAACTTTTTTTCCGCCATGGATGAGCGAATCGGTTGTGATTCGAGCGATACTCTGTTGGCAGTCACAAGCATCTCCTTTGACATCTCCGTATTGGAATTATTCTGGACCCTCGCACGAGGCGGGAGAGTCGTATTACTCGACGAGCAGGCCATCGGCGCAGGCTCTCGGAGAAGGTACTCGCGCAGGGAGGATAAGCGAATCGATTTCAGCCTGTTTTATTTCGCAAGCAACGATTCCGATTATGCGGGGAGCGGCTACAGGCTGTTGTTTGAGGGAGCGAAATTCGCCGACGCCAACGGCTTTGAAGCGGTCTGGACCCCTGAGCGCCACTTTCATGAATTTGGCGGCCTTTACCCGAATCCGTCCGTTATGAGCAGTGCAATCGCCGCTATGACTGAGCGCGTGAAGATCAGGGCGGGCAGCGTCGTTCTACCTCTGCATCACCCTTTGCGCATAGCCGAAGAGTGGTCGCTGGTTGATAACATCTCGAAGGGGAGAGTCGGAATCGCCTTCGCGTCAGGCTGGCACGCCAACGATTTCGTCTTCTTTCCTCAAAACTACGACGACCGTAAGGAACTGACGTTCCGGGGGGTCGACCTGATTCGAAGACTTTGGCGCGGCGAAGCGATCAAAGTTCACGGCGGCGCGGGAAACGAGATCGAAGTGAAGGTCTTTCCTCGACCTATACAGCCAGAACTGCCCGTGTGGATCACGGCTGCCGGAACTCCCGATACCTTCATCAAGGCAGGCGAACTCGGAGCCGGGGTCTTGACTCATCTGCTTGGACAGACGGTTGAAGGGGTCGCCGAAAACATCAGGCTGTATCGTGAATCATTGGCCGCTAATGGTTACAACCCGGAGGCAGGGCGCGTCACACTGATGCTGCACACCTTCGTTGGCGAAGATAGAGAGAGCGTGAGAGCGATGGTTCGCAAGCCTTTCAAGAACTATCTGAGATCGTCGGTCGGCCTGATTGCCAATATGATAAAGAGCCTCAATCTCCCGTTCGACATCAACAATATCAGCCCGGAGGATATGGACGGTCTGCTGGAATATGCCTTCAACCGATATTTCGATACAAGCGCGCTTTTTGGAACCCCGTCGGGGTGCGCCGAGATGATAGAGCATCTGCGCGAGATCGGAATCGACGAGGTCGCCTGCCTCCTCGACTTCGGCGTCGAAGTCGAGACAGTGCTTGCGAGCCTCGATTATCTGAATCAATTGAAGGAGCTTGTCAACAGGCGACAGGATGAGATGGCGCATTCCCTGCCGTCGCAAGCCGAAAAATACCGCCCGTCTCTAATGCAGTGCACGCCTTCGATGATGCGGATGATCGGTGCTGTTCCGGGAAGTCTGGAATCGCTCAAACCGCTTCGAGCGTTGATGTTGGGTGGCGAGGCACTGCCCCCCTCACTGGTCGAAGAGGTCAAAGAAGCACTGCCCGCCAGGATCATCAATATGTATGGGCCAACTGAGACGACTATATGGTCGGCCACGCACGAGGTCGAAGAGGCGGGGAGCGTGATTCCCGTAGGGCAGCCCATAGCAAATACTCAAATCTTCATCCTAGATCGAAGCGGGCAGATCGTTCCGGTTGGAATTGCCGGAGAGCTTTATATAGGCGGCGAGGGACTCGCTTACGGCTACCATAATCGCCCTGATTTGACAGCCGAAAGGTTTATACCGAATCCGTTCTCCGACCGCGCAGGCGCACGGCTTTATAGAACCGGAGACCTTGCCAGGAGGCTTCCGAACGGCGACATAGAATTTCTCGGACGGCTCGATCAGCAGGTTAAAGTCCGAGGCTTCAGGATTGAACTTGAAGAAATCGAGACCGTCCTGAGCGATCATCCGGGCATCAGTGAAACGGTTGTGGTTGTGAGGGAGGATGTGCCCGGAGACAAGCGGCTCGCTGCCTACAGTGTGGCATCGAATGATCCTGTGACGGGCGTCCCGGAACTACAGGAATATATTAGGCAACGATTACCCGACTATATGGTGCCGTCGCATTTCATAACACTCGACCAGCTTCCCCTGACACCCAATGGCAAGGTCGACCGAAAAAAACTGCCCGCACCGGAAGCTTCTCGACGTGATTTGAAATCCAAGTATATGCCGCCTAGAGATAAGCTTGAGTCTTTGATAGCCGGAATCTGGCAGCAGGCTTTGAATATTGAGAAGGTGGGAGTACAGGACAACTTCTTCGACCTGGGCGGGCATTCATTGTTGATGGCGCAGGTCCACAGCCAGTTGCGCGATTCTCTCCAAAATGATTTGCCTCTGATCAAAATGCTCGAACATCCCACGATAAGCTCGCTGGCGGAGTTCATCAACAAAGGTGCAAGCGAACCGCTTGCGCTCCGACAGGCTCAGGACCGCGCCAATAAACTGAGACAAGGATTGGAACGACAGAGGCGAACCGCGCTTAAAGCCAGGTACAAAATATAATGACGGACTACAAAGTCGACGACATAGGGGAAAATCTCGACGTTGCCATCATAGGAATGACAGGCAGGTTTCCGGGGGCCAGGAATCTCGATGAATTCTGGCGTAACCTGCGCGACGGCGTGGAGTCGATAACCTTTTTCACCGATGATGAACTGAGAAGATTCGGGGTCAGCCCGGAGGCTTTGCGCGATCCGGACTTCGTCAAGGCTGGAGCCGTCATCGAAGGAGCGGACCTCTTTGACGCGAACTTCTTTCGATACTCGCCGAGAGAAGCCGAACTCCTGGACCCGCAACATCGCATATTTTTGGAATGTTCATGGGAAGCGATCGAGAGGGCCGGCTATTGCCCTGATACCTACAAGGGGCTTGTAGGTATATTCGCTGGCACAAGCCTTAGCACTTATCTGCTCGATAACCTGCTCGACAACGGGGTCGCGTCTGAAGACAGCTTTCAGGTAATGATCGGAAACGATAAAGACTTCCTGAGCACACGCGTATCGTATGAACTGAACCTGAAAGGACCGAGCATAAATGTGCAGAGCGCCTGTTCGACATCGCTTGTTGCCGTGCATCTCGCCTGTCAGAGCCTGCTTAGCTATCAATGCGATATGGCGCTTGCCGGCGGGGTTTCGATACAGGTTCCGAAAAGGACGGGATACTACTACAGGCCTGGCGGAATAAATTCTCCCGACGGCCATTGCCGCGTGTTCGATGCCGACGCTCAAGGAACGATCTTTGGCAGCGGAGTCGGCATTGTGGTTTTGAAAAGATATGCCGACGCCATCGCGGATGGGGATAGAATCCACGCCATAATAAAAGGCTCGGCAATGACTAATGATGGATCGGCCAAGATCGGTTATACCGCGCCGAGTGTTGATGGTCAGTCGCGAACAATTGTGATGGCACAAAGCATAGCAGCGGTCGAGCCTGAAACAATCAGCTATATAGAGGCGCACGGGACCGGAAC
>JAKEHD010000366.1 GCA_022615215.1 Blastocatellia bacterium | reverse complement strand
GGGCGGCGCACTCCACATAAGCGTTCCTCTCTGGAAAAATTTTCATTTTGCCCCGCGCGCAGTATAGGTAGAGTATTCGGGCCTCGATGAATCGTCCTGTCCCTGAGTGGCCGCGACCATAAGAGGAAGATTGCCCCGTGCGATGCCGGGAATTGACAGCGCAAGCGCCATGCAGAGAAGCACTGGCAAACCCTTTCTGCGCTTCCACCTGATGAGAAAGACGCCGCCCAGGAAGAAGCCTAACAGCGCAGTCAACCGGCCCGTCTGATTGATGCTCAGAAACTGATTGCGAGAAGGCAATTCGCGCCTTGCGCCGGGCCTAAGGGTAATACCCAAATCTCTATGGGCTTCCGGGTCGCGCAGGTCCCGTTTGAGACTCCTGACGGTTTGTTGTAATTCCGCGCTGCCACCGGCGGCGAAGTCATTCATAAAAGTGTCTATCTCATCGAGGTCGCCTTCTGTGAGAATGGCGCTTCTTCCTTCTGCAAGATCGCGGATAACCGGCATATATCTTTCGATCATCTCCTGTGAGCGCAGCACCATCATCGGGTTGAACATCATCAGGCGAACGGCTTCTGAAGAGAACTTGTAGTAGAGGCGTGAATACTGGCGGCCCCGCTTCGACCGGGCAAGGCGCGAATCGCGGAAGCTGCGCATTGCATCTAGTGTCGTTTCTGCGTCGGCAGTGCCTTGAAGGGTTTGAGTCGCCGCGCAGGGATTGATCCAAGTTACGCGCGCTATGTCGGTGTAGATCGCTCCTCCGACCTCCGCTCGCGCTTCGATGGTCTGTTCTCCCGGAACCCAGTCCAGGTAATGGTAATAGGCCCGGCCTTGATTGTCGGTGTTTCTCACCGCCCTTGCAATTACATCTCCCTGCCCGCCTCTGTCTCGAACCGTGAATGTCACAGGCACAGGCACACCGATCACAGGCCCGCTGCTTGAGTTGACTGACGCTTCAAGGGGATGTCCGCCTACAGGGATGGGTATTATTCCGGGACCATCAGGCCTATCAATCCCATCGAATACGGGAAGCGTGGCCCTAGACGGCTCAAGTCGTAATCCTTCGCGCGGCCCCGTCACGGTCAGGCACTAGCACTCCAGCGTATAGAGCGCAAGCCTCACGTCAAAGTCAGCTAATCCCGCCGTAACCTCTAAACGCCACTCGCCCCTGGCATTCGACCCTTCACTATAAAAACCGCGAGAACTTGCGGGTCGCCACTCTCCGACGTAAGGCACCTCGCCATCATGGTCTTTCAGACGCCTCGCGGCATTATCGGTGATGGTGAAGTCAGGCACAGGAGAGCACCTTGTGCCGATAGTTGACTCGGGCAAGAGTGTTAATGAGTTGAACAATGATTCTCTAGTGTTGAACAATGATCCTCTAGAGTGGAGCACAGCAGAAAGAAGGAGGTCACCGAGGAAAGGGTCCGTCTGATTCGAGATGAACAGTTTTACATCCATATCATCTATCATCAGATCTCTATCAATGCGAACGACGGATTCGATTTGTGACGATCTTTCGAACATCTGATTCTGTTTGGGTGTATCGCTTGAGCAGACGGTTATCGTTTCAGGATCGTCATCATCATGTATCACACCTACGGCGAAGTCGTTCGCAATAGGTGCGCCTCTCGCATTACTCAACCGCACGAGAAACGCCTGTAGCGGACCAGCCTTTTTGTCTGTACCAGGCAATGACCCGGTTTCGGGAATTGTATCGCCAATGACCGGAACGATGATATTCGCGCTCTGCTGTCCGGCAGGAATATTGACCGTCCCCTCTCTCCTCAGGTAGTCGCTACTCTCTATTGCGCTGTAGTTCTCGGTGTTGAAGTCGACCGAAATGACAGTGTCGCTTGGCCGGTCTAGTTCTACTCTAAAGACAGCGTCCGTGGTTCCAGTGTCGCCCTCGACGAGAGCCGTGGATTGAATTGTCAAACCCGAAGGCCCGCTGTCGTTGTCGTGAATCGTGCAGGTTCCCGGTCCCTGAATATCAAATGCGGGGCTTGGATTGCTCAGAACTAAGGTAAAAGTCTCATCCCCCTCAGTCTCACTATCATCGATAATCGGAATCGAGACGGTCATCGAAACCGTGCCGCCCGGCGTCGCCCCCGGCGGAAAATTCACCGTGCCGGTCGATTGTTGATAATCGCTCCCAGATGTGGCCGTGCCGTTTACGGTTGCATAATTTACCGAAGAAGCGAACTCTCTCAGGCCGCCATCATAGGTGAGCGATACTATAAAGACGGCCTGCGGGTCGGTCCCTTCTGTCACTTCTATATTGTTGACGGAAAAAAATGACCTGAACTGAGCCCTCATCGCCACGCTTGCTGAAGATGATGATTCGATGATGAGCGCGGAATTGATCGATACGAACAGAATAAGTATTAGCGGTATGATTATGATCCTTTTCATCTCTTTGCCTCCATTTGATTTCGCCGCGAATCTTTCGAGATCGGAAACCGGAGATAAACACCGATGAAGAGAATATCTGTCTCCATCGATGTTTATCTCCGGTTATTCATTTACGGTTGATGGATTGACACCTGAAGGTCCGCACAGGTGTTCGGAGGACAACCGCCGTTAAGCATGCTGAGTTGTTGCATCAGAATTGCAGGGTCCTCCAATATGGCCGGTCCATGTGTACGGACGACCAGGCGAATCTCTGCCTTTTTGGCATTCAGCAGTCCAGGACCGAACACAGCGCCGGTCGTATCGCCGACTGCCTTGAACGCTCCGAAGTCTGCCGTGCCGTCAGCCGAGACCACACGTCCCGTGGCATTCACAACCGAGGCCTCTACATCAGGGTTGGTAACGTCAGGCGGGCCGCACGGGCTGGTGGCGCACTTCTTCGGATTATTGAAGAAGACAAACCAGGCTGTCGCAACTGTTCCAGGCGTAAGCCCGAATGAGTGCAGCGACATATAGACTCCTTCGCCGTTCCTTACGAGTATCGAGCCGCCCCCAGGTATGACAACATGATCGGAGAATGTGAGAAGGGGCTGAACGGTGATTTTTGGTTTCTTATTCGAGTTGCCATTGTCTGAGCTGATGAAAATCTCTCCCTGATCGTTCTGCCCTTTGACGGTAAGTGAAGGAATGAGTGTGGCCAGGGCCAGCAGGCAGACTGCGATGCTTAAACGGCCGATAGCGTGCTTGATCATAGTCAATCTCCTTTCGACTTCATTGATTTTGGTGAGGCGATGGCCCAAAGTATCCGACGGTAGGTCGGAGTTACTGTTATGACCAATCCCGCATTTAGTGATCTGATAATCGCCTCATTCTGAAAGGCGAAAACTCGCGGCGAATTGGCTCAACGAACTCGAAAATTTTTTTAGCGTGCCTGACAACGGCTTCCAGACAGAGGCAGCGATGACATCCACGGCAACCATAACCCAACTGCTCATCAAGTGGCGCAACGGCGACAAGGCGGCCCTCGATGAATTGATGCCGCAGGTCTATGACGAACTGCGGCGTCTGGCCAATCATTACCTGCGCCAGGAGCGGCCGGATCATACACTGCAAGCGACGGCGCTTGTTCACGAGGCATACCTGCGGCTGGTTGGTGAAAATGAGATAGATTGGCAGAACCGTGCGCACTTCTTCGGCATCGCCGCCGTGCGGATGCGCCAGATTCTGGTCGAGCACGCGAGAAGCCGACAGGCAGCTAAACGAGGCGGGGGCGACTACAGGCTGTCGCTCGGCGAGGCGGACCTATTGGCCGAAAAACGCGATGTCAATCTGCTTGCGCTCGATGACGCGCTAGAGAGGTTGGAGGCGCTCGATCCGCAGAAGTCGCGTATTATTGAGTTGCGGTATTTCGGGGGGTTGACGATTGAGGAGACCTCAGAAGCGCTGCGGATTTCGCCCTCGACCGTCAAGCGCGACTGGAGCATGGCTCGCGCCTGGCTGCGCAGCGAGATCGGCAACACATAGCCATGATGCCTGAGCGATGGAGATGCGCTCTCGGTCTATCGGCGCGAATTTAATTCGAGCGGAGGCTGTAGTTGTCTTTCACCGAGTTGACCGATTTGGTGATCGTCGTTCGCGGCGGCGCAGGTGAATTGCCGCCGCCCGGCACGGTCTTCTCCGGCACGGTGGGCGAAACGCTGGAAGACGCGGCGGCTTACGTTCCGCACGGCACGATTCGGTTCACGACCATTGGAGCGATACTAGCGGGCGGCGGCTCGGTGACGCTCAAACCGGAAATGACCAGAAGTGGTAGAATAAATGAACGGCACGTCAACGTGATTGAAGGCTCGTCGCCCTCGACGTTTTCGGATCCGCTTCCCAATCCCGTGCCTAAGAAAGATCGGATTCAGTGAAGGGCTTCGAGCATTTTCAAAAGGAGCAGGCTATGAACTGGGCGACCATTCGTTACCGCGATTTTTACGACCTCCCGCGCATCTTCATCACGAGCTACGACGGGCAGCAGTACCTTTTCGATTGCCCTTTCGATCCGGAGCTTGACGACTATCCGAACAGCTATCGCGTTTACCTGCTATCCTCGCTGTCGGAGGAAGAGCTTCAAGGTTCGTGGGAACATTTGCCGACACTGGCGGTGAGTTTCCTGGGCACGATTCCGGTTACTACAGTACAATTCGACCCGACGAAACGAAAGAGCATCAATACGGCAATCTTCAGAGAATTGCTTGCTCAACCGGAGCCGGAGACCACCTGTACTGCCTGAGGCAAATCCTTTACGACACCTCGTCGCCAGTTCGTCGGTGACGAGCGCCGGGGATCAGTCCGATTTCGCCGATCCGGGAGACGGCGGAAGCGGCCGACCACAGTCGAGCGCGATCGAGAGCCTGGCCCGATCCTGGTTGCACAGCGAGATCAGCAACTCTTAGCTATGAAGCCCGAATATTGGAAAAAACTTGATGCACTCTTCCACGAGGCGCTTGCACTTCTGCCTGAAGCGCGAGCGGCCTTTCTGGCCGAGGCGTGCAGTGGAGACGAGCATCTGCGCGAGGAGGTCGAGCGGTTGATCGCCGCCCATGAGAGAGAAGACAGTTTCCTTGACACTCCTGTTCTGGCACAGATGGCGGAGTTCGCCGTTGAGCGCCGGGAATCTCTGGTGGGACACCGCATCGGGCCTTATCAGGTCACGGGCTTCCTCGGGCAGGGCGGGATGGGCGAAGTTTATCTGGCCGAAGATACAAGGCTCGGTCGCAAGGTCGCGCTCAAGCTGTTGCCCGAACTCTTCACTAAAGACGAAGACCGGTTGCATCGGTTTGCGCAAGAGGCTCGTGCTGCTTCTGCACTCAACCATCCGAACATCCTCACCATCTACGAAATCGGCGAAGCCACTGTAGCATCCGGCTGCGCGCGTTACATAGTCGCTGAGTATATCGAGGGCCAGACGCTGCGCGAGCAGATGCGGCACGGGCAATTGAGGCTGACTGCGGCGCTCGACGTGGCTCGGCAAGTAGCGAGCGCGCTGGAGGCGGCGCACGCGGCGGGGGTTGTGCATCGCGACATCAAGCCGGATAACGTGATGGTGCGGCGCGATGGCCTGGTCAAGACGTTGGACTTCGGCCTGGCGAAGTTGACTGCGCCGACAGGGGCGGAAACCGATGAGCCGGCCGCGCCGCAACTGAGAACAAAGTCTGGCGTGGTGATGGGGACTGTAGCGTATATGTCGCCAGAGCAGGCGCGCGGGCAGAAGGTGGATCATCGAACGGACATCTTCAGCCTCGGCATAGTGCTCTATGAAATGGTCTATGGGCAGCGGCCCTTTCAAGGCGAGTCCGAAGTTGACACCCTGCATGCGATCATCCATCAGGAGCCGCCGCCGGTGGAGTTGACTCCGCCCTTGCCTGCCGAAGTGACCGACATTCTCGGCAAGGCGCTGGCGAAAGAGTTGAGCGAACGCTACAGGCATGCGGGCGATTTCGAGCTGGACTTGAGGCGGCTCAAACGCGCGGTCGAATCGAACTCGCTCGCGAGCGCGAACGCATCGCCTTCCGCGAGGCAGCAAGTCTGGTGGGCGACGGGGCGAGCGAGGCTAATGTGGGTAATCATCGGGGCGCTCGTAATCGGCGCGTCTATTCTCGCGGGGTGGTTGCTCGGCGGCGCGGGTAGGGCACCGACGCGCGCTGTGGCGCTTGAGGACGTGACACTGATGCAGCTCACGACCGATCCCGGCTACGAAGGCGAGCCGACCTTTTCGGCCGATGGAGAGACTATAGCTTATGTTTCAGACCGCACCGGCAACTTTGAGATCTTCATCAAACAGATTTCGGGCGGGCCGGACATAAATCTGACGAACGATCCGGCCGACGATGTGCAACCCGCCTTCTCACCGGACGGCAAGCAAATCGCTTTCGTTTCCTCGCGCTCCGGCTCATCCGATATTTATTATCCAGGCAATGACATGCCACCGGTGGGCGGCGATATATGGGTGATGCCTGCGCTGGGAGGTGCGGCCCGGCGGATTGTGGAAGGCGGCAACTTTCCGTCGTGGTCGCCGGACGGTTCAGCCATTCTCTACACGAGCGGCCCCTACTTCGCCCAAAAGATGTATCGCGTGGCCGCACAGGGAGGCGATCCTCAAGAGATCGCTCTCAAGTTCAAACCTGCCGCAAGAATTCCTCGCTTTCTGCTCTACCCCAGTTACTCCTCCGATGAGCGATGGATCGTGTTTGAGGTGGGCGGTACCGCTATTGGCTCTCGCGACATTTACGTGGTAAGGGCTGAAGGCGGCGAGGCGGAGCACATAGCATTAGGTCAGCGTCCGATATGGAGCGCCGATTCACGAGCGGTGGTCTATTCGAACGGAGAGCCGGGCAAAAACTATGCGCTCTGGCAAATCCCCTTCTCGACAAAGCAGGGAATAGTGTCAGGCCGCGCGGAGCCGCTGACCGTCAGTCGCGGACGAGACATGCACGCGACCATCTCGCGCGACGGGCGTCAGATCGCCTTCGCGGCGGTGGAAATCTTATCCAACGCTGAGACCCTCGGCTTCGATGCGGAAGCCGGGCGCTATCTCGGAGCGCCTCAGCCGCTCACAAGCGGCAGTGGACTGACTTACTACCAGAGCTTCTCTGCCGATTATAGGGCGATTGTTTTCGAGGCTCGTCA
Source organism: Blastocatellia bacterium (assembly GCA_022615215.1). Lineage (GTDB taxonomy): Bacteria > Acidobacteriota > Blastocatellia > UBA7656 > UBA7656 > JAKEHD01. Next base: position 14,749 of record JAKEHD010000366.1, on the reverse strand, counting down.
GGGGGCAAGCTCTCACCTCTGGCGAATGGACCGTGGCCGGGCTCCGGCGCAATTGACGGCTGACCCGGATTTTGCCGACACCTTTCCGCGATGGTCGCCCGATGGCCGAGCCATCGCTTTTAACCGCCGGCCGGCCGAAGAGTCGCTGGGCGCCACTAGCCTGTGGTTGATGGCAGATGATGGCGGGAACCCACACCTGTTGATTGAAAAGGCTGGATTCTTCACGTGGATGCCGGATAGTCGCGGGATCATCTACCTTTCTCAGGTCGACAGCCAGATATACTTCTTCGATCTAAACGCCGGAAGTGCGCGCCCTCTTACAAACGAGCCGAAAATCGCCGGGCCAATGACGACCAGTCTCGATGGCCAGTGGGTGATTTTTCAGTCTATGCAGACCGGCAGCAGTGACCTGCATAGGATGGCGATAACCGGTGGAGAGTCGAGGAGTGTCGTGGCAACGCCGCACCAGGATCAGCATCCTTCCGTTTCACCTTCTGGCCGGTGGCTCTATTTTGAATCGGATCACAAGAATCTCTGGCGCGTGCCCGGCCCGGCTCAGAACTGGCGGCAAGCTGAACCGGAGAAGGTGACGAACTTCCCCGAATCCGGTCTCTTCCTTGAAGACTCCCATATCTCGCGCGATGGTCGCTGGTTGCTTTATTCGCGCGGGCGCGTCACAGGCGATATTTGGATCATGAGATTAGGCAAGTAAATCCATGCCACTCGATGGTGAGCGTCAGGAATCTCTGGTGGAACACTGCATGATGAGCGCTTGAAAGGATTTATATGAAAATACTAGTGCTCGGAGCGGGCCGAATGGGTTTCGGCGCGGCTTACGACCTCATTCATAACTCCGAGGTCGAAGAGGTCACTATTGCCGATATCGCGTTCGCGCGCGCCCGCGAAGTCGCGGAAAAAATCGGAAGCAAAAGGCTCACACCGAAACAGATTGATGTTTCAGATTACGCGCAGACGGTAGAGCTTATGCGCGGCCATGACGCCTGCATAAGTTGCGTCGTCTATCATTTCAACCTGGAACTTGCGCGGGCGGCCATCGAATCGAAAGTGAATTTCTGTGACCTCGGCGGCAATAACGCGATCGTTGCAGCAGAGCTTGCGCTCGACGATGCGGCGCGCGCAGCGAGGGTAAACATCATACCCGACTGCGGGCTTGCTCCGGGAATGGTCTCTGTGCTCGTGGCGCACGGGGCGGCGCGCTTCTCTCGGCTTGAAGCCATACACATTCGCGTGGGGGGACTGCCTCAAGACCCAAAGCCGCCCTTGAATTATCAGATAGTATTTTCCGTAGAAGGCTTGATAAATGAATATGTCGAACGCGCGCGCATAATACGCGGCGGCAAAATAATCGAGGTCGATTCGATGACAGAAATCGAGACGCTCGCCTGGCCCGCGCCTTACGGCCTGTTGGAAGCGTTTCAAACATCGGGCGGCACGTCGACTCTGCCTGAAACTTTTCTCGGACGGGTCGAGGAACTCGACTATAAAACGATTCGCTATCCGGGCCACTGCGAGAAGTTCCGCCTGTTGATCGATCTGGGACTCGCGAGCAGCGAAGAGATAGAGATCGATGGAGCGCGAGTCTCGCCCCGGCGCGTGCTCGGAGAGATGCTGCTCCGAAGGCTGCCTGCCGATGGTCCCGATCTTGTCTTCATTCGCATAGTCTTTCGCGGCCTGCTCGATGGCAGGCGGCAGACTCTCGTCTACGACATAATAGACCGCTTCGATGAGAAGACGGGACTTAGCGCGATGATGAGGACCACGGCCTTTCCCGCTTCGATAGTGGCGCAGATGATGGCGCGCGGAGAGACTTCGGAGAAAGGGGCCTTGCCGCAAGAACGATGCATCCCGCCGCGTGCCTTTGTCGAGGAACTAGACCGTCGCGGCATAAAAATCAGCGAGCGAATCACGGCTTGAGACGGACTGGAAAAGTAGACCCATCGCGCGATAAGGCGAACTTTCCGAGACGCTTGTGGGCGTGACGCGCGCCGCATTGGATTGACTTTATCGCCTCCGGCCGTATATAACGATTCAGGGTGTTTCGGAACCGTTACGGCTCATCTCCTGGAAATGGAGATTTTACAAAAAGGAGTTGAATACAACCTATGCAGAAAAAATTCTTCATCGCATTGGCTCTGGCGGCGCTCTTCGTTGCTTTCGACAGCCGGGATGCACTGGCGCAATCCGACGGGCCGAAGGTCGATCTGGGCGCGCAATTCAGCGTGATCCGTTTCCGCGATTTCGATACTACGGATGCGGGGTTCGGCGGCCGAATCGGCTACCACTTCAATGACTATATTTCGGTAGAAGCCGAGTTCAACTATTTCCCGGACGACAAGGACGGCTTCTTCGAGGGAGGGAGAAAGACTCAGGGGTTGTTCGGAATAAAGACAGGGGTTCGTTCCGAAGCAGCCGGGATATACGGCAAAATCAGGCCGGGATTTGTGCGCTTCAGCCGGGATTTCGACACCTTCGAAGATGCAAAGACCGATTTTGCGCTCGATGTGGGCGGGGTGCTTGAGCTTTACCCGTCGGAAAGCAGCGTAGTGCGCTTCGACCTGGGCGATACGATAATCCGCGTCGGCGAACGACTCAGCCCTTTCGGTCCTACGGCAAGCTTCACAAGCCATAACTTTCAGTTCAGCATAGGCGTGGGCTTCCGGTTCTAAGCCGCCGGGAAGCTGGAAACATACTCGAAAGGATATGATACTTGAAAGGCGGAAGGCCTCTGTAAAGGATGAAGGATGACGAGACCGTATCACGATCGCTTTCATCCTTCTCACAGAAACCTTCATCCTTTACGCAGGTCTTCCGCCTTCATTGAATATTAAAGAACGAGCGATAGATGGTTTTACAGGCAAGAGGTTGATCGATGTACGAAGTGATGATCGAAGAGGAGTTTTCCGCCGCACATGCTTTGCGCGGCTACCGGGGCAAGTGCGAGAACCTGCACGGCCATAACTGGAAAGTGGAAGTCTACGTGCGAGGCGAGCGGCTCGATGAGGTAGGGATGCTCGTAGATTTCAGGGAGTTGAAGGCCGCAACGCGCGAGGTCATACGCTATCTCGATCATTACAACCTCAACGAACTCAAGCCGTTCGATAACGAACTGAACCCTTCGTCGGAGCATCTGGCCGGGTTCATACTCCACAAAGTAGCCGAGCGGATCGATAGTGACCGCATAAAAGTCTACAAGGTCCGCGTATGGGAGACCCCTTCCACTTCTGCAAGCTATGAGTTGAAGAACTGACCCCTCGTTTGCGCCTGAAAAGCGCGCAAAATTCGAAGCTCTCCTGCACACTATAGAAACAAGGAACCTGATGTGTGATGTTGTATCTTTACATCGCCGGGTATTCAGGCGGAGGTGTGCTCATTCCTTCCTTCGGCTTCTCGAACGCCTTCTCAGCGGAACGGAAATAACCATGTAATGTTTTTGAAATAATCTCATTATAGAAATGGAAGAGTAAAGCAGGGTCGGTTCGGTACTTCGCGTTGGTTGATCGTCACATGAGGGCTATGGTTTTTTCGACAGCGTACTGGCGATTCCGTGCCTTTACTGGTTTGCTCATCTCACTTGTTGGGAGGACGAATAAATGACAGCGACAACTTGTTTTACAAAGCGCAGGAGACCATTTTGTCTGCTCGCAATTCTTACCTTACTGCTTACGTCGGTAAGCCCTGCTTTCGCTTTGAACACACCTGGCGGCGACGATCCGCCGAAGCGAAAATCCTTCACCATGAGCCCTGCCAAATTGGTGCAAGGAAAAGAGTATGAAGTAACAGTTCGTAGTCCCGACTGCGGACTGGAAAATGCTTCACTGGTCGCTCCTAAGGGCAGCGGCATAACAAACCTGGGAAAGCTTCCAAAAAGTAGTGACTGCGATTTGTCAGCCAAGCTTTCTATCGACCCCAATGCTCCTCTTGGAAAGGGTCTTCTTTGGTTGGAAGAAAAAATTAATGATGAGGACAGGATAATAGGCACTATTGAATTTGAAATAACTTCAATAAGTCCGGGGCCAATACCTCCAGGGATGAATCCAGAAGTAGATGTAATGTGGGGGGTGATGCCCAGGAAAATCGTTCGCGATAACTTCGGACACGATATCGCCACCGATTTCTATGGAGTTCAACTTGTTATTGGAAACAATTCCGGTTTCGACCTTCAGATTGCCGGTGTCGGGTTCAAGCTAAAAGATCTTACCAACAAAGTACCAACTAACAGCTACAGGTCGACCCGTGGAGTTCTCGAACGGGAACAGGAATTCGGCCGTCGCTCTATAATCTTGAACAGCTTGAAGGCGGCAGGGTTACTATTTACAGGGATTCTTCCTTTTTGGAAGGTTCCCAATCGAAAGGCTAATGCTGCGACTGTATCTGATCTTGTCAATGGCTCGCTTACAGCAGGCTTCGAATTGATCGTCCCGGATACTACTGTCAAACAGCTTGTGCGGCTCGATGATCAGATGCTTCGCGACGGCCTCATAGTCAAGAACAACTCCCAGGTTAGAACTCTGATCTTCGTCCCTAAAAAACTTCTCAATCTTTCAAGAGATTCAGGGAAAACCGATCAGGGTAATCCTAGAAAAGATGACGCCAGCGTCCGGGATTGGAAGGACGATCCACAGTATGTGAATATAAAACTGGGCGAACTGGTTCTGGTCGGACAAACCATAGCCTATATCAACAGGGTTCAAGTGGTAGCCAACTCTGAGGGCGGTCCCATAACGCCTCCACCGACAGTGACAGGCACGGATATTCAATCTATAGAGCAAGGGGCTACACGGGAAATTACTTTTTCGGGAGTCAACCTGCAAAATGCTGTAGTGACCGGGCCTGATGGCATTTCGATTCCTAGAGAGGATATAAGGGTGGATGAAAACGGGACGAGTTTCAGAGCCAAGGTCACTGTAGACGAAAAAGTCAATCCTGGCGAATATACGCTTATCATCACCACTAAGGGAGGACAGTTCTCGAAGACAATTAAAATCACTCCAGCAACTCCCTCCCAACGTTACTGAAGTAGATCGTGATAAAGAGCCTGAAGCAAATCAGGATGAGCCTCAAGAAATAATGGTGACCTTGACAGGTACGGGCTTGAAAACAGCAAGCAAAGTAATAATACCGGATGATGCAAAGGATATCCTTTCAGTTAAGGACGGACCTACTCATGATGGAGATAAAATTATTCCGGTCATAGAAGTGAAAAAAACCGCTCCAAAGACGTTCAAACTGGAAATAGACAACTTCCGCAAAAGAGGATCATTTAACTTTGAAGTGAAAGAGCAATAGCCTTGAGTTGTGGCGGAAAATATCCGTAAAGCAACTATCGGGCAGTAGCAGAGGCTCGACAGGGTGTTGAACCTTGCTCCGGTATTGATTATTTCACAAAAAAAGCATAGCCTTTCACGGAAGTTCGACCGAACAGGGTTTGTTTCTGACAGATTATAAATTCCGAAGCTCGGAGGACGTTATGCCCCATCAAGACCCGCTCCCGCTCTATGAGGTTCTCGAAGAAGAATACGTAAGCCTGCACGGCCCGCTGCCCGACGGCTATTATCAAAATAACAAGACTCCCGATGAGCGCCTCAAGGCTATCTACAAACTCATCCACGATCTTCCAAAACAACGCTCGGCCCTGTGCATATCGGGCGGAGGCATTCGCAGCGCAACGTTCGCGCTCGGCGTCGTGCAGGGGCTTGCGCGCTGCCGCGTGATAGATAAGTTCGACTACCTGTCTACTGTATCGGGCGGCGGGTATGTGGGAGGCTGGTTTTCGGCCTGGATCAATCGGGCCTCGAAAGGAAGGCAGGAGGTCTTTCAGAAGTTGAATGGCGAATCGAGTTCGCCGCTTGAGCCGGAGGCCGCGCCTGTAAGCCACCTGCGCTCTTACAGCAATTATCTCAGCCCTAAACTCGGACTCCTCTCTGCCGACACCTGGACGCTTGTGGCGACCGTCGGGCGCAACCTGATTCTGAACTGGTTGGTGCTCATCCCTCTGCTTCTTGCGGCGCTGTTCGTGCCGAGGCTATCGGTATCGGTGATTCGCTGGCATCCGCCCGACTGGGTTTTATGGATCACCCCTGCGGTCAGTTTTTTACTCGTGGTGGTGGCCCTTGTCTATGTGGGGTTGTATCGCCCAAGCCTGAAAGAACGCCGCTCGGAGAGATTGGAGAGTTGCGAAGGACAGGGCTGGTTCTTGTTGTGGTGCCTGCTGCCGCTCGTGGTTTCCGCTATCTTGTTCACAACCTTCTGGGCCTGGCTTCCGCGTTTGGGCATAGACCTGGAAGACTCGCCCGTCGTATCGGATGTGGGCAGCCTCGCGTCGTTCGTTATATTCGGAACGGTCATATACTTTCTGGCATGGGCGATATATTCGATCTGGCTGAAGGTCTTCAATTATCGGGAACTCGTCGTCATACTTCTGGTTGGCGCTCTCGGCGGAGTGTTGCTCTATGTGATAAAGAAAGTCTTTCCGAATCCCGGCGGCGAAGGCTCAACATTTCTAACAGCGGAGCATTACGTTTGTTTTGCGATGCCCCTGGCCCTGACGCTGTTTCTCCTGTCGACGGTCTTCTTCGTGGGCCTTGCGAGCCGCTTCACTGACGACGAAGACCGCGAGTGGATGGCGCGGTTCGGCGCGTGGGCTTTGATAGTCATCGTCGGCTGGAGCGTGACCAGTTACATAGTGATCTTCGGCCCGTACTGGCTATTGTACCTCGAAGGAGAGATGCAGGCAGTCGTGGCCTCTGTGGGCGGGGTATCGGGATTGATAACGATACTCCTCGGGCGCAGCCGCGACACGGACGGGGCGAAAGAAGATGGGAAGAATAAATCCGGCGTAAAAAACATTGCGCTTCAGGTGGCCGCTCCTGTGTTCGCCGTTTTCATCATCGTCGCCTTATCTTTCGGCACCAGCGGATTGATTATTCTGGCCGAAAGATTTTTTGACAGAATCGGGATAGATTTGAGCGCCATAGCGGCGGATGCGCATCTCGGCGATCATTTCAATATAGTTCGAGAATCGCCCGTCTGGCTGGTGATAGCGTTGATGGCCTTGATGTTGTTGATCGGCATCGTCATGGCATGGTTCATCAACATCAATAAATTTTCGCTTCATGCGATGTATCGCAATCGCCTGATCCGGGCCTATCTCGGAGCCTCTCGCGAAAAGCGCAGCGAGAACCGCTTCACAGGCTTCGACCCCGATGACAACGTTCAGATGCACGAGCTTCGTCCTCAACTCTTTAACAGAGGAAGCTTCACAAGTCCGCGCAGCCTGTATGAAAAACTGAGCGACCCGACCAATCCCGTCTCTCAATACCTGATGGGAAGACTCAGCAGCGAAGCGAAAGATCAATTGGAGAAATACGACCCTTCGAACATAGACACAACCCTCGATCTTTTTATCAGCGAGGTGAACGAACTCCTGGACGGCCCCTCGCTTTACGACGAAAAGCGATTCGAGGGCGTAGAACTGAACGAAGAGACGCGCGCGTCTGTCGCTCAAAATCCGGCGGGTGCCCGGCTTGTCACTCTCAATCGCCTCCTTCTGGAACAGGCTTATGCGGGCGAGATAACCAGTTTTCGCTCATATAAGCCCTTGCACGTTGTGAACATGGCCTTGAACCTCGTGAAGGGCGATAACCTTGCCTGGCAACAGCGGAAAGCCGAGTCCTTCACCGCCTCGGCTCTGCATTCGGGAAGCTACACGGTCGGCGACGAGTGTGGAAGCTATCGCAGGTCGAAGGAGTATGGCAACGCCCCGAAATATGATGGCGTTTACGGCATCTCGCTCGGCACGGCGGTCGCCATATCGGGCGCGGCCGTAAGCCCTAACATGGGCTATCACTCGTCGTCGGTCGTGACGTTTCTCTTGACTCTCTTCAACGCGCGACTCGGATGGTGGCTCGGAAACCCCGGCCTTCCGGGGCAGGCGGTCTACAGCAGGCCGAGTCCCTTCTTCGCCATAGGCCCTATGATCGCTGAAGCCTTCGGGCTGACCGACGATAAGAAACGCTACGTCTACCTCTCCGACGGCGGCCACTTCGAAAACCTCGCCCTCTATGAGATGGTGCTTCGCCGTTGCCGCTTCATAGTCGTGCTCGACGCGAGCCAGGATCCTGCGCGCGCGCTCGGCGACCTGGGCGGGGCGATTCGCAAGATTCGCATAGACTTCGGCATCCCCATAGATTTTCACGAAGGGTTCAGCATATTTCCCAGGTCCGAGGACGAGCTTCCGAACGAGAAAGGGAAGTATTGTGCCGTCGCCACGATACACTATTCCTGTGTGGACGGGGAGGGCACGGACGGAACGCTCGTCTATATCAAACCGGCCGTGTATGGCAAAGAGCCTTCCGACGTTTTGAGCTATGCCGAGGAGAGCAAGATGTTTCCGCACGAAACCACCGGCGACCAGTTCTTCAGCGAATCACAGTTCGAGAGTTATCGCATGCTCGGCTCGCACGTGATGAACAGTATATGCGGAGAAGGCGAGCGCGGCGGAGATATGAGCCAGGATGAGTTTCTGAAGATGGTTTACACATATCTCGGAGAGCCTGTGCCGCAGGAGTTGGAGCATAAGATTCAAGCTGCGGGAGGCGCTTCCAACACGGTCTCGCCTCCCGATGAGATCGGTTAACCACAGATTACACTGATACCACTGATTCTTTTTCCGTGTCTGTAGAACGCCCTGCGTTCCACTGTGCAATCTGTGGTCGATCTTCTAAATTAGAGGGCTCCGGCAGTTAAAGGGCGTTGCGCACGCGCGCGACTTTTTCATTGCGATGAGATCAACCGAGGGAAAAACGATAGACCCTTTGCTGGTTCGAGTGGTGGGACTGCTGACCGTTCTGGTGATACTGATCGGCGTATGGATGAATGGCGCAAACCGTAAGATGGACCCTGAGAGCGGCACCCTGCCCGGAGGCTTCGGGTCGCGGGTTCTCGCTCTCGAACTTGTGAAATCTCCCGCCGAAGCAATCGAGATACTCGGCGGCGACGGGCGTGATTATCGTGAGGCGATGCGCGAGTCGATCTGGAAGGACGATTTCTTCTTCATACCCGCTTACGGAATGTTGTATCTCGGTCTGGCCGTGTTGTTCGCCCGGCGCAATTTCCCCTGGGCTGTCTGGCTCGCCTTGACGGCCGCCGCGTGCGGTCTCGGCACTGTGGTTTTCGATCTGGTAGAGAACCATCACATACTTCTGGTCTGTGATGCGAACCCGCCGACCCAGGAAATAATAGACTCGTTATACAGGGCATCCCTTATCAAGTGGGCATTCAGCTTCACGACAGCCGCGTTGCTCTCGCCCATGTTTTTATGGCGGAGAAATTTTCCGGCGGTTTCCAACCGCCTTGCTTTTATCGTAGCTGTTGGCTCTATCGTAATAGGGCTAGGGTTGCTCGGCTCTGGCATAACGGGCTTTGCGGGATTGTACGATCACCCTCTGATAGAGAGGTCGCTGGGGCTGTCGTTTCTCGGAATGCCTCTGCTGGCCCTGATATTTTTACTGGCCCCGCGCCGTTTTCTCGAAGGGCGTTAATCAGCTATCAGCTATCAGAAGTATGATCTGAAGACTGACGGCTGAGGGCTGACGGCTGAGGGCTGACGAAGGGGCGGACGAAAATCACGACATAAATTCTGTAATTTCTGACGCCGCCTTCGTTCAGATCGAACCATCACACAAAAACCGCGTCTTCGCTCTCAACGCTGTTTTGCACGCTTACTTCATCAGCATAGCGCAGCAAAATGTCTGTGACTTTCGAGAGCATATCTTCTTCGACGTGGCATATTGCCATATCGCCAACAATGCCGCAGGTGCAATCTTTACCGTTTGCCTCGAATAATACGATTAGCTCATCAAGCGCGGCGTCGCCGAAATCTGAAACTTTCAGTTTTGCTTTCAGTTCATACATTGCGATTTTTACCTCTATCAACCTTCCAGGATTCGAAGCGACTAACACAATCCCGCCGACTTCAGAATTCTGAAATGTCTACTGGTCGGTAGCGTCGTCCGGCGCTTCGTCCGCTTGTTGATGCTCCAGCAATGCCTCCAATTCCGGGAGGATGAGCAAATCTTTCGTGCGCCCCGCCGCGCGTTTCGCGGCGATCAGTTTTTCCAATGAGAGAATCTTGTACCGGTGTCCGAACATCTCATACGTTACAGAGTTTTTCAGCGCGTCGGCATAGAACCCGACACCGGAAACCTCACCGAGCAAATCCATGTCGCCCAAGTCTGTGATAAACGTGAAATTCAACCCCCGCCTTAGGGTTTCTGCATCCATAAGAAAAGGCACGTCCTCCGGAACACCGCGAAGTCTGGCGTTGATTGATTGGAGCACGTTTGCGAGGCGTTCCAAATTTGCTTTCTCACGAGAGTAACAGATGTCCAGATCCTGTGTGATATGCGACGAGCCATGAAGCGTTGCTGCCACGCCGCCGACCACGATGAAATCCACGTGGTATTGCGCAAGCACGATCAATTGTTTCTCAATGTCCTTCATCGGTGGTCACAAACCGCCCTTGCGTTTTCAGGCGCTGTAAACTGCCGCGTATGTCATCGAGCAAGCGAACCCGTTCTTCCGGCGTTAGGCGCAAGCGTTCGATCAAGAGCGTCAGATCGATGCCGAAATCGCGCGCCGCCGCCGCTTTCGTCCCAGGCTCAGGATTACGCAGATGTTCTTCTTTATTCTTCATTGCCACCATATTACCAAACCTCTCAACCTGATGGAATACGCGCCAAAACAACCTGACCTGGAAGGTTATTGATGCGATGCCGACTTTCCAGGCCGTGAAACCAAAGCGAATGATTTCAGGCCATCCCGCCCACATCAGCCGACAGAAACGCGGAATGATGAATGATGAATTAATTCCGCATTCCGCGTGAATCATATCATCGTTTCCTCGGAGTAATACCCTTCGTTCGCCATAGCATCACCGTGCTGTCGTCGCTGCCCGTCGCAAGCGTATCCGCGTCGGGAGAAAATGCAAGCGCGACCACTCCCTTCGAGTGACTGCTCTTGATCGGAGCAAGCTCTTGCAGGGTCGTCACGTCGAGCAGTTTTATCGCGCCTTCGCTGCTTCCCATAATCAACCTTCTGCCGTCGGGCGAAAAGGCCGTGGATATGACGCCGCTTTCGTCTGAGGGAATGCTTGTCAGCGATTTATGTGTCTCTGTATCCCACAGGACGACCGTGTTATCGGCGCTTCCGCTTGCCAGATGCTTGCTGTCGGGTGAGAAGATAAGGGAAACGATCTCTCCTGCGTGGCCCGCAAGCAGGGCGCGCGGGGCGAAGAGCGGACTCGCTGCGTCTCTCCTATTCGGGCGCGCCTGTATATCCCATAGTTTTATGCTGCCGTCGCTGCCCCCTGCCGCAAGCAGGTTTCCATCGGGCGAGAAGACAACCCTGTTTACAGACCCCTGTTGCTGTTCGAGCGCAAACAGCCTCTCGCCCGTGGCCGCGCTCCAGATTATCACCCGACCGCCGTCGCCTCCGGTCGCAAGCGCCCGGCTGTCGGGCGAGAATGACATTGCGGCGATGGTCGATTCATCCGGTTTGATGAGGGCGACCTCTCTCCTCGTGCCCGTGTCCCATAGAGACACGCTGCCTTCCGTATTGAGAGAAGCCACTCTTCTTCCATCAGGAGAAAACGCGACGTTGAGAATTACAGAGTTGACCGAATCGAAAGCCACAGGCTCGCGCAACGCCTCGACATCCCAGAGCTTCAGTATTCCTTCCGAATCGCCCGTCGCAAGCCGTCTGCCGTCGGGTGAAAAAGCCATGTCTTGAATCGCGCCGCCATAGGAGCGACTACGCTCCGCTCCGTCCATTACATCGAGTTCTTTCTGAGCGGCCGCATCCCATACCCTCGCCGTGCCGCTGATGCTCAGAGTGGCGAGCCGCTTTCCATCAGGAGAAAACTGCACCGAACGTATCTCATCCGTGTGTCCTTTAAGAAGAGCCTGCTCCTGAAGCTCTCTCATATCCCATACCCTTACAGTTGCATCGGCGCTTGCCGTCGCAAGCGTGTTTCCATCCGTCGAGAGCGTAAGCGATATGACATCCCGCGTGTGCCCTTTGAGAGAGTCCATCACCTCGCCCGAAGACGCATCCCAGAGCCTCACTATGCCGTCCGCGCTCGCCGTAACAAGAAGATTGCCACGGGGAAGAAACCCGACCGCCGTTACTTCTCCGCCGGGGTTTTCAAGCGACACCGATTCCTTGCCTGTAGCCGTATCCCGAATCGATATGTTCCCCGCAGAGCTTCCCGTTGCCAGACGACGGCCGTCGGGCGAGAACGCAAGAGAGTTTACAATCTCCGACATTTCGAGATTGACCGTCTCGCGGCCGGAAGTCGCATCCCATAGCTTCACGGTTTTATCTTCGCTTGCAGTTGCAACCCTTTCGCCATCGGGTGAGAACGCGACGGATTTGACCAGCCTCGTGTGCCCCTTGAGAGTCGCCAACTTATGAGCGACGTGGCGAGTCCGCTCTTCGCTCCGCTCTTTGCGGTTTACGTCCCATACTATCACGGCGCTATAGCTTGCGGTGGCAAGCCTTCGGCTGTCTGCGGAAAAAGCGGCCGACGAAACTTCGCTCGTATGGCCTTCGAGGAGCGCAGGCGATAGAGTAATACCCTTCTCTCCCTGTGCAGTTCGGTCCCACAGCCTTACCGTGTTATCCGTGCTGCCAATCACAAGCCATCTGCCGTCGGGCGAAAAGGCCATCGAAGAAGCTACGGCGCTCAAACCTCTGAGCGGGGGCAGTTCTTTTTCTGTCGAAACATCCCATAATTTCACCTCGCCCACTTCGCTGCCCGCGACGAGCACTCCGGCGTCAGCGGAAAGCGCCATCGATTTGACCGGGCCTGTGTGGCGGAAGGTCTGCCTGTTTCTGTGCGATCGGTTCCAGAGGTAGAACCATTCGAAGCCGCGAATATCCTCCTCGCCCGAGCGCGGTTCGAGCCTTTCCAGCACGTCGAGGGTGCGCGCCACATTGTCACGGTCCCACATCTGTTGAGCGACGTTCATCTGCGACACATAAAGCAGCCGGTTGCTGTATCGCTCCTGCTGTTCGGCGATCTGTTTTTGTTTGACCGCGACCTGGCGCTGCTGCTCGGCAATCTCACTCTGCGCGTTGGCTAGGATGCGCTGTTGTTCGGCCAAATCTTTTTGCTTCCTGGCTTCTGTCAGGGCGGCTTCCGCGCGCAGCCTCTGCTCTTCGGCTCTCTCCCTCTGCGCGTTGGCCTCGATGCGCTGTTGTTCGGCTAAATCTTTTTGCTTTCTCGCTTCGATAAGAGCGGCTTCGGCGAGATTGCGTTGCCGATCAGCTTCGTTGCGTTGCGAGAATGCATAGACCGAGAGGGCCGTCATCATTAAAACGATCACAGCCGCAACCGCAGTGGTCCGCAGAACGCCCCTGCGAAATGCCGCGCGCTGACGCCTCAGTTCGGCGTCGGGCATATTTGCGGCGATCCACCTGGAATCGAAGACATGATCGTAAATGCGATTGCGAACGCTCAGGAAGTCGTCGGCGACCTTCGTAATGCCCGAAAGCCGGAGAATGCCGATGAGCGGGTTGGCATCGTCATCCCGCACGCGCTTGCGGCTGCGCGCTGCTCGATACAGGTCGAGCAGGCTCGCCGTGTCGGCCTCGCTTCTGAGCATCCGCTCGCGCACGAAGAGCAGATTGTTGTCGCTCTCGCGAGAGCGGGACGATAGAAAGAGAGCATGACACACACGGTCGACCGCGCTCGCGCTGGTCACGGCTCCATCTTCAGCCACAGCCTCGCATAGCCTTTGAGTGAGATAGGGATGTCCGCCCGTCCAGTAGAGAATGCGATCCATGAGAGCGGCTCTCTCGCCCAGTCCATCGGCAAGCGGAGCGGCTTCCTTTCGGGTGAAGTCCGAAAGCTCTATGCGCCGGCCTATGTTGAAAGGGGTCGTGCGCGTGTCGCGTATGAGGTCCGACGGAGTGGCGACGCCGAGCAAACAGAATGTCAGACGCTCAAGCTCCGGGTCTTCGGTCCTGCGATTGTAAAGCTCGCGTATGGCGGCGAAGAATTCATCGGTCGAAAAGGGCAGGCTGCGCGTTACATCTATCTCGTCTATGAAGATGACCACGCGGCCCGCGCAGCGGGTCAGAACCACGTCCCTTATAGCGTTGAGCCAGCGCCTGAGAGGGCTGATTTGCGTATGAGCGAACCAGTATCGTTCAAGCTCGTCTTCGAGGCCGAGTTGTTGCCCGATCATTCCAAGCAAGCCGTCATACCAGTACACGGCGGTGAGGTTCTGACCTATCGCGGTCAGATCGATGAGCGCAACTGCTGCGCCTTCGTCGCGCAGCCGCGCAGCCGTGCGAACCATCAGGGATGATTTGCCCATCTGCCGCGAGGTCAGGACGTAACAGAAGCTGCCTGCCGAGAGTTCTTCGTAAAGCTCACGGTCGGCCTGCCGCTCGACGTAGCTGGGAGCGTCGCGGTGCAGGGTTCCGCCCGTGACATAGAAACCGGTTCTGGAGATTTGTTGAAGCATAAAACTCTCTCCTATCAGTGGTCAGGATCAGCCGTCAGCCATCAGCTATCAGCTATCAGCCGTGATGCGTGATGCGCGGTGCGTGAAAACATGCAGGGGCGTTTGGAAGGATGAGGGATGAAGGATGAAGGATGAATCGATAGCTTCACTCTGGTTTTCATCCTTCATCCTTCCGCCTTCATCCTTTCCGAATCGCT
>JAKEHD010000365.1 GCA_022615215.1 Blastocatellia bacterium | reverse complement strand
TCCGAAATCTTCTCCTTGATCCAGGGGTAGTAAAGCGCCCCGTTTTTTGAATTGGGAAACGGTCGAAGGTCTTTCGGCCAATCTTCGATGCGGCCCGCCCCTTTACGAGTCTCGGCTCCGCGCGGGGAATCCAAAATGGCGAACCGGTCTCCCAATTTTTCGCAATGCCTGAGCATATCGCGTTGGCCGGCCTTCAGGTTTTCCAGCCTGAGCATATCGAGTCCGGTCCCGGCAAAGATGATTCCGGCTTTGGGAATCTTCGATTCCGGAACCTGCGCATACATATCAGGAAGGATGAGATCGGGGATGGCGATCAATCCGATTTCGCCGACGGCTTCGAAGGCGGCCAGACCGAAAAGCTTTTCCTCTATCTCCTTTAACTCCGTCTCATCCGCATCGGGCGGGCGCGGGCGAAAGTAGGCTTCCTGGTCGTAGCCCGTATAATAACGGGCATCCAGATTTCTGGGACCGTCCTGGCCGCCTTTCAATCCTTGCGCCGTAATGGTTTTCGGGCGAGAGATCGAGCCGGGCCTGCCTTTCACAAGGTCCGCAACGCGGACGAGTATAGAGTTTCCGTTCTCCAGTTTCTTCGAATAATCCTTCTCTTCAGGGTCGCCGTTGATGACGCTGGCAAAGTACCGCTCGTGACTCTCCTCCATCGAGAGGTTATCGAACACCTCTTCGCGCAACGTCCTTCCGTTCACCCGATACTCGAAGCCGAGCCTGAAGCCTTTTCCAAGCACGCTGCTTCCGGCCGGGAATGGCCGGGCGATCTCTCTGTCGAACTTCACGGTCTTCGCATTGAAATCGATCCCTATTATTTCGAGGCCCTCCTCGCGCAAAAAAGGATCGAGCCGGTTGACGATAGAGACTTCGTCCAGAGCGTCGAGTCCGGCGACCGATTTGAGCTTCGCGGTGTCCTTATCGATCACCGTGCTCTTGCTTGCGTCGCCGTCGAGTTCGGTGAGCGTCATATCGGAGGTCGATTTCTCATCGCAGACGACAGAGACCTCTCCGGCCCACTCTCCCTCGTTTATGGCTTCGACTCTGATGACAGGCTCATTCTTTTCGCTGACCAGATCGAGGCAAGCACGCCTGGCCGTCTCGTGCCCCACCCTCACCACGTAACAACGCTCGCCCCCGTTGAGGAAGAACCCGAAGACCGCATAAGGCAAATAGCTGAACCCCACGAAGCCGCCGAATATGTCCTGGAACTGGCTCCAGCCCGTAAGCGGTTGAGGATGATTCAACGGCCCGCGCTCAGACTGTCCGGCAAACCCGGTGACGCTGAGACGCAGAGGAACCGGCGAAAGGGGTTCGACCTCTCTGAGATAGACTCCCGGCGTATTGCTCCTCATCATGAAAGTCATCACCTATAAGTCTCCGCGAAAGAGGACTGCCGCTTTCAAGCGACAGATGAATTTTGCAATGCCGAAATTCTCTCTTGAGAAAAGAGGCATTGACTTTACCTTAGCAACCTTCTCCCCGTATAATCGGGGCAATACGAACGGGCGATGTCCGGTCGGAAGGAAAGCGCCACCGGAGCCACCCCTTGCGGCTCTTTGAAACTCTGACTAGCGCGTTGTGGCAGGGAGTCTGCCGCGTAAAAGTTGGAACGCTGAAGTAGAGAAATAATCGAGAATGGCATCATCATTCTCACAGGGGCGGGCAGCCCCTTTGGTTAGGGTGGAGCGGCCACCCGTTGATCCAAGAACCTACCGGGCGACTGACCCGGAAGCCGCCTGCTTTAGCTGACGGAGGATGTCACTTGTCCCGCGCCGAATCGTTGATCTCCCGATTGATGCCGGAGATTTCCTTCACCCACATGTGGCGTTCGAGGTGAGACATGTCGAGTATCTCTTCTTTCGGCCAATGAAAATGATAGGCGATATAGGCTACCTCCTGGGAAAGTTGCTCCAGAGGGTAGCGAACTACCCCTCCAGGCCGTCTCCTCCGTTCATGAGCGATTCGTCCACCTCGAATTCGTTTTCGCATTCCGGGCAGAGCAGGCGCACGCGCGCGTGCCCATTCGAGTTGATGCGCCGGTAAAAATCCTGAAGGTAAGCGAGATCGGCCGAGAAGAGGTTTTCGACGACGGCCGGGTTTATATCTTTCAGATCGCCGAGCTTCGTGATGACCCGCGAGAGAAGTATGACGGCCAGGTAGGCCCTGTTGCGTTGCACTCGCGGGTCTTGCAAGGGAGCGATTTCATCCTTGGCATTGGCCAGCCGCATCACGCCTTGTCTATGCAGGTTGCCGTCTTTATCTATGTAACCTTTCGGCAGTGTGAATTCAAATTCCGTTTGCAGCATCATTGTCTCTCCAGTCCTTCATGGCATATCTCAAGCGATTCTATCGCGATCTCATTTGCGTTGGCTTTCAAGTCCGGTCCCATCCACTTGCAGGGCCAGGCATTGATAAGATTCCAGCGCACGACTTCTTCGCGCTTCTCGTTCAGAAGCACTACAGACATGCTCTCGTCGCGCACTATGTCTCCATCCCTGACGGCCTTCCACCAGTTGAACACGTCCATGTCCTGGCTGATGCCGCGCTTGAGCGTGACATTGCCGAATTTATTGAGACCGGGGAGCTTTCTCGCGGTTATAGCCTCGTTTCCTTCCCTGTATTCGATCACGTTGGATTCCGAGCTCGACACGCTGCATTCGGAGAAGCCGGCCTTGACGATGCCATCGATCTCCAACAAGAAATTAAAAGAAGCGAACGGATCATTTTCTCTCCTTGGCATAAGTTTCCTCCTTGGTCTTCACCCAATAATCCAATAACCCAATCCCTATTCCGTCACCTGCGCACCCGAGCGGGACTGCGAGATGCGGAATATGACGAACTCGGCAGGCTTGGACGGGGCCACTCCTATGAGAGTGACGACGCGACCTAAATCGACCGATTCGGGAGGATTGGTCTCTTCATCGCATTTGACGAAGAAGGCATTTTCGGGCTTGTCGCCCACGAGTTTGCCCTCAAGCCACTGGACGCGCAGAAATGCGCTTACATTGCGGACTATGCGCTTCCACAGGACCGGATCGTTCGGCTCGAAGACGACCCATTGAGTTCCCTCTTCTATGGATTCCTCCAGGAACAAAAACAGACGGCGGACGTTGACGTATCGCCACTCAGGGTCTGCCGAGACGGTTCGCGCCCCCCAGACGACTATGCCTGAGTCAGGGAATTTGCGAATGGCGTTGACCCCTTCGGGATTAAGTGTGTCATGCTCGCCTTTGGTTATGACGCGCTCAATATCGACAGCAGCATTCAGAGGGTCTTCGGTGCCGGCAGGAGCCTTATGCACGCCCCGGCGCACATCGGTCGCCGAATAAGTTCCGGCCACAGCCCCCGATGGCGGAAACAGTATGCGTTTGCCCGTCAAAGGATCGGTGACATAAATCCAGGGGTAATAGATCGCTCCATACTTCGAATTGAAGGCGTTACCGGAAAACGGCGCTCTGCCTTGCTTATAGGCCAGCACCCGCTGCGGGCTCAGTCCGCCGGGCGAATCCGCGACAAAGAAACAATCCTGACGCCTCTCACAATAAGTGAACGCGGCCAGTATCTGGTCGCGCGCTTCATCAGGGTCTACGTTCGCATGCACGAGGTCAGGTATCGCCACTATATTGATGTCATCGACGGCATCAAAGGCATGCAGGCCGCTGGCCTCGACCTCATCTCCAATGAAATCTGCAGCCGCTAGCGCCTGGCCGTCGCTGCCATTCTGTAATTGGAAAAGGTGATCGAGCGGGTTGTCGGGGTCTTCCGCAGGCGAGTTGGCCGGAGGCGCGATGTCGGCAGGGACGACACTCAGATCATCCACCATAATGTATCTGGAAACATCGTTGATCTGGTTCTCGACGTGAAAAGGATTGGGCAGCCCTTCGGGGGTGAACTCTCTCATGGAGAGCCGGCTGTAGGTCTCCACTGTCGTGGGGAGGGCATCGGGAGATTCCCTGTATTTGACGGTCAGACTGAATTTCTGGTCATCGTTGTCAGGGTCATCAGGGTCGAAAGCCGGATCGCCGACCTGTAAAAATATATTGTTTCCCCAGGCCCCTTCGTCTGCGGCCAGGACTCGCAATACAGGGGCAGGAGCCGAGCTGTTCAATACGACCCTCGCCACGTCGGCCGGGGCATCGGCCGGAGCCACCACGTTCGGGTTGAAGACCCGTACAACGTAGCAACGTGTCCCTCCCTCTATAAAGAAATGGCGAACGGCGTAGGCAAGATAATAGTCCTGGTGGAACCCGCCGAAAGTATTGAAGAACTGAGTCGGATTGGTAATCAACACAGCCTCGTTGACAGGGCCTTTAACCGCCCTTCCAACAAACGCGCCGGTCGAAGTCCCGACGCCCTCTATGGGCCTGATGCCGGAAGAGACTTCCTCCACATAGACCCCAGGCGATAAGTATTCAGGCATGGTTATTTGCTCCTTTCAAAAAATCCGTACACTGTTTCATCCCCTGACGGGAAGCGTTAAAACATAGATTAGCGGCGTTTCGCTTGCGCGGGAGCGCGCCCCTCTTATACCTTCGGCCAGGGGCGGTTTTGCTTGCATCAGGCGTGAGAGCCTTCTTCGGTCGCCCCAGGGGCCGGAGCCGGTCCTTCGGTTTCGCCGCCTCCACTCCCTTGTTTCGGCGCAGGGGCCTGGCGACCCTGTTCCCTTTCGGGCAGAACGATGATGCCGCGTTCAGCGATCAGGCGCTTTATTTCAGGGCTGTTCAAATCCTCCTCGCTTATCTCCGCGCAGCAACGGGCCTTCAGAGTTATATGTTTGCCCTCTGTAAGTGAGAGCGACTGCGAACTCCAGGATCTATTTTTTACATTTGGCATCTCGATTCACTCCTTTCGATATTCTGCCGAAAACCTGTCTGGTCTTGCCGACCGGCCAGGCCCGCAAGCAGCCGCTTCCGAATACATTCATGACCGGGCGAGTTGAAAATCCACTTTCTTTCTTTGACCGGCGCTTATAGGCTCGCTCTTTGTATCGGGCTGATGGCGGGATAGGGACGCCTCCAGGGTGACGGCCTGGAGAAACTCTGCTTTGCTGAAGTAGAGATTCCAATCGCCTTTCGAGTTGGTGAAAGCGTCAATGTCTTTTTCAGCGCCCAGGATGAACTTCGTCCCGTCAATGTCGACGCTCGCGATTTTCGCTCCTGCGATGTCACCGAGCATGACTTCGACGCCATTCACCTGAGTCAGACGGACCCGAGCGCCCGCAAGAGGGATTTCGGGAGCGTCTTTTAGCGCGACCCGCCCGATCAGCCGCGCCGACTCGGACGGCAGTTTGCGATACGGGTTGAATTTCAAACGTATCGCCCTGTTACGCACGATTCGCACAATCGAGCCTTCGGCCAGGGTTCCGTCGATATCGGTCAACCTGGCTTGAGTCGCTTCACCCATATCGAGATCGGCCGCCAGTTTTGCTGAAAAATCCTGACCGAGCACTACAGCGCCGGCCCTGATCTTCCTGATCACTCTCGTGCGATCAAGGGTGATCTTCTCGCCGCCATTGGCGAATGATCTGAATACAACGACCGACTCATCATCCCCCGGACGGCCGATTACGAGTGGAGGGGTCGGACGGTCGCTATCGGGCGGAGGAGATGGAACGACGATTCTCCGGCTCTCCGGTTCCAGGCCTTCCCCGAAAATTCGCAGGGTGTATTCATCCGGGGCGATATCGGAGAAGACGTATAATCCTCCTGCTTTGTACTGAGGCGATTTCCCGACACCGACCAGTTCGACCCCGAAGCGTCCCAAGGCGAGCGGCTCATAGGTCAAGTCCTCTATGACCTGCCCCACAAGCGATGCCCTACGAGTAATCACATCCGGCATATCGGTTTTATCTCTTCTCTGAGCGTCCGAGTCCCTGGCCCTGCTAAAAGCGATCTGCGGCTTTCCCTTTGCGCAACCATGGTTCAGGTTGCGGCACACGGCCTTGGACCAAAGCTTTGCAATCGCCAGGCCGCCGGCTAAGTGCCTGATTCATCAGCCGCCGGTGGCATGGAACCAGGTTCTTTTTGTCCGTGCCAATTTGCTCGGACAGCCGCAAGTCCTTACTATTACGGGATATATAGGTAGGATAAATATGTCCTGGTAAAAACCGGTTGAGCATACGGGCGGGCAGATGGTCTTGAGGTTTCGCCTGCAAGATTTTCGTCTTGTGATAGGGCGATATTCGGATTCAGGGAAGACGGTCGCACGAGCAGTGATGTATTATTCAACGTTGCAAATCCGAACACCTGGGGGAGATGAAGAGGGCATGAGGATTTTCGCATTAGGGGATCTCCACCTTGAGGGCGGGACGGGAAAAACCATGGATCGCTTCGGCGAAAGCTGGCGCGGTCACGACCGGAAAATATTCGGAGCCTGGCAGCGAACGGGCCGGGATGACGATCTACTGCTGCTTGTCGGAGACATAAGCTGGGCCATGCGACTCGAAGATGCTGCGCCGGACCTCTATCGCATTGGACAGATGAAGGGTCTCAAAATTATGCTAAAGGGGAACCACGACTATTGGTGGCAATCAAGGGCCAAAATGAACCGCGTGCTCGATGCATCGATAAAGATTTTGCAGGCTGACTCGATAGTGGTCGACCGCGTGGCGGTCGCAGGGACTCGCGGATGGATTTGCCCTGATGACTCTTATTTCGAGGAACACGACGCGAAGATTTACGAACGCGAAGTCGGCCGCCTGCGACTCGCGCTCGAATCTTTGAAGAAGCAAAAAAGTGAATTCGATTCGCTCATCGTCGCATTACACTATCCGCCGGTAAACGACAAGCACGAACCGAACGGATTTACAGAATTGATAGATGAGTACGGGGCGGATGCCTGCGTTTACGGGCATCTGCATGGAGAGGCCATAAAGACGGCCCTTACGGGATTGCGCGGCCGGACCCTCTATTACCTCGTGAGCGCAGATGCAGTGGACTTTGCGCCTGCGGAAATCAAAATCATCAGAACACGGAGGACTGAGTGAAACTTCTAATCGCTTTCTGTTGCATGGTCTTTCTCTTATGGCCCATGAGTTCGATCGCCGGCCAATCAAAATTGCAATCGCGCGCGGAACGCACCCGTTACGCGGAAACGTCTCTGTACGCGGACGTGATCGATTTTATAGCCGAACTCCAGCGCGCGAGCGCGAACGTGAAGGTAGAAACGTTCACAGTGACGAACGAAGGCCGCGCGCTGCCTCTCGTGATTCTCTCAAAACCCGCCATAAGCAGCCCTGCCGAAGCCGCTGCATCGGGAAAGCCTGTGGTCTTTATAATGGCAAACATCCACGCGGGCGAGGTCGAAGGCAAAGAAGCGACGCAGCACATTATGCGAGATGTGGTCACAGGCTCGCTCGGCCATCTGCTCGATAAAATAGTTCTGCTCGTCGCGCCGATATATAACGCGGACGGCAACGAGAAGATCGACATAATGAATCGCTCGGCGCAGAACGGCCCTTCAGGCGGCGTGGGCGTGCGCGAAAATGGTCAACGATTAGACCTCAACCGCGATTTTATGAAGCTCGAAAGCCCCGAAGCGCGCGGGCTGATAGGCGGCGTCTTCAATCGCTGGGATCCGCATGTGATAATCGATCTTCACACGACGAACGGCTCTTATCACGGGTATGCGCTCACCTATTCGCCCTGTCTCAACCCCAATAGCGACCGCAAGCTCACATCTTTCGCGCGCGAAAAACTTTTGCCCGATGTGACCAGAACCCTCAAGTCGAAACACAAATACAACATATACTTTTACGGAAACTTCGCAGACCCCACTCAACCTGCCCGCGAATTGCGCCCTAATGAGAGCGGAGACCCTAAAGTGTGGGCGACCTTCGATCATCGTCCGAGGTTCGGGAACAACTACGAGGGCCTTCGCAATCGCATAGCAATACTGAGCGAGGCATATTCTTATTTGAGCTTTCGCGCGCGCGTCGATGTGACTGACAAATTCGTCCGCGCCATCCTCGAATACGTGGCCGGTCACGCGAAAGAGGTCGTCGATCTCGTTCGTGAAGCTGACAGATATTCAGTCGCTACGGGTACGACCTCCGGCAATGAAGAAGGGTTCGGAGTCAGCTTCGAATTAAAGGCATCGCCGAGGCCCGTAGAGATACTGGTCGGCTCCGTGAATCGCATAGTAGACCCGCGCACAAACCGGCCCAGACTCGAAGCGACAGATGAAGCGCGCCCGGTGAAGATGACCGAGTATGGCGAATTTCAGGCGACGCGGCGCATCCGTCCGCCCGCCGCTTATGTGCTCAAACCCGATCAGCGAAAAATAATAGATGTGCTGCTTGCGCACGGCGTGGCGGTCGAGACGCTCACAAAAGAAGAGACGTTCACCGTAGAGCGATACACCGTAAACGAAATCTCTCGCGCACAGCGAGCGTTCCAGGGGCACAAAGAAGCCAGGCTCAAAGTGACGGCGAGCGAGACGAGGGAGAAGTTTCCGGCAGGCTCTTTTCTCGTTTCCATGAATCAACCGAAAGCGGCCCTGATATTCTATCTGCTCGAACCGGAGAGCGATGATGGACTTGCGAACTGGAACTTCTTCGACGAAGAACTCGACAACGGGGCGAAGGAGGGCGGCCCGGCGCACTATCCGGTCTTCAGGCTCAAGACCGAAATCAGGACGCCCCGCCAGTTGCTCAAACGTTGATTGAATCGACCGGCTGATGCTCGCGCGTATGCCGTCGGTCTCAGGGCGATTCTTCGTCAGCGGCGCGAGCGAGTTCGGCCAGCCGCTTTCGGAGGGATGTCTCGTCAGGAAACTCGTCCAGGTCGACGCAGAGTCGTTCAAGCCCTTCGAGATCGCTTACGGCTTCGAGTTCGCTGCCGAATTGAATTCCTGGAAACCGTTTCTCTGCAAGGCGACTGAACAGATATGTGATCGCTTCACGCCGCCCTTGAAGCTGACCCTCTTCTCGGCCCTCTTCTCGGCCCTCTTCTCGGCCCTTTCTCAGACCCTCTCTCCGGCCTTCTTCCCGGCCTTCTTCAATCGCTTTTCCGAAGAGATATTGATAACCGGGCGTTTCCTTTATCTGTTCCAATGGGATGTTGTACATGCTCTCTCTCCTCACTACTTC
>JAKEHD010000364.1 GCA_022615215.1 Blastocatellia bacterium | reverse complement strand
GGGCGGCGCACTCCACATAAGCGTTCCTCTCTGGAAATACTTTCATGCCTTGCGATGCGCGCAGTATAGCTGCGCGATTGGCTGCAATCTGCAATATACGGCCGATCAAGGGTACGGATGGTAATCGGCGGCAGTCTCATTTTCGGGAATCGTTCGTCCCACAACTGAACGATTTCGCGTTGCGCCCTTGATCCATTGCCGAGGTAAATCCAGGTCTGTAAAGGGCTGATCGCTGCGCTCTTTGCGGCACGCGATTTGGTTTCCAAAAAAGAGTATTTAGAGCACGAACAGCAATGATACTCAAACTCTGGAGGCGTTTTATGCAGACCTTTTTACAAGACCTGGTTTATGGCGG
Source organism: Blastocatellia bacterium (assembly GCA_022615215.1). Taxonomy (GTDB): domain Bacteria; phylum Acidobacteriota; class Blastocatellia; order UBA7656; family UBA7656; genus JAKEHD01. The sequence goes on along the minus strand of JAKEHD010000364.1, from coordinate 5,769 downwards.
GCGAATGCTGCTCAGGAACCCCGGATTTACGATTGTCGCCGTCCTCACGCTTGCGCTCGGTCTCGGAGCCAACACAGCGGTCTTCAGTTTCGTCAACACCTTGCTGCTTCGACCCGAAGGGATTCGAGATCAGGACAGCCTCGTCATGCTCTGGTCTCTGAACCCTGCGCGCAATCGCGATGGCTACCCTTCGTCGGCTGCGGATTTCGCGGACTGGCGAGAGCAGAATCAGAGCTTCGAAGGGCTGGCCGCGCTATCGGGCACGATGCGCAATCTGACAGGCGCGGGTGAGCCTCTGCGCGTTTCGAGCTATAGGGTCTCGTCGAATTTCTTCTCGATTCTCGGCGCAAGCCCTGCCCTGGGCCGCACGTTTCTGCCCGAGGAGGAACAACCAGGCAACAACCATGTCGCCGTTTTGAGCTACGCTTTATGGCAGCGCCAGTTCGGCGGCGACCCGAACATCATAGGGCAACCGATAAAACTCGACCGCGAGAGTTACACAGTCATCGGCGTGATGTCTGCCGACCTGCGCTATCCGGCGGGCGGAGAAATCTGGGAGCCTCTCGTATTGGACCTGGAGAGCGCCGACAGGGGAGGCCGCACGCTCGTCGTCATAGGGCGTTTGAAGCCAGGCGTAACTCTCGCTCAGGCGCAGTCGGAAATGACCGCTGTTGCCGGACGAATCGAGCGACAATTCCCGGAAACCAATGCCGGGTGGGGAGTCGACCTTAGATCGTTTCGCGGGCAATTGATAGGCGATGACCTAAAGCCCGTGCTGACTCTGTTTTTCCTGGCGACAGGGTTCATACTCCTGCTCGCCTGTGTCAACGTGGCGAATCTGCAACTTGTGCGAACGGCCGCACGTCGCAGGGAGATAGCGATTCGCGCGGCGCTCGGCGCAAGTCGCCTGCGGCTCGTTCGCCAACTACTGACCGAAAGCCTCGTGCTCTGTATGTTGGGAGGAGGGGGCGGAGTGCTGTTCAGCCTCTGGGGCCTCGATATGCTTCGCGCGCGTTTCTCAGGCGTCTTGCCTCCGCTGGAGGATGTCGGCCTTGACGGCAAGGTTCTCGGTTTCTCGCTGGCGCTATCCTTGTTTACGGTGCTTCTGTTCGGGCTTGTGCCTGCATTGCGAACCTCCAGGCCGGACCTGCACGAATCCCTGAAAGAGAGCAGTCGCGGCAGCGTGTCCGCCTGGCGCGGTCGCGGCAGCCGCAGGTTGCTTATGGTCTCTCAAACGGCGCTGGCGACGATGCTGCTGATAGTCTCGGGCCTGCTCATACGCACGCTTGTGGCTTTTCAATCGGTTGAGCCGGGATTCGACGCTGAAAACCTCCTGACCATGAGAGTCTCTCTGCCCGAAGCCGGTTACACTGAGCAGCAGGCAGGGACTTTCTATGCTCAGGCGCTCGAACGCCTCACATTGACTCCGGGAGTCGTCGCCGCAGGCGCGATCAACAGATTGCCGCTTGCCGGAAGCAGGCGCAATCCAAATCGCAATATGGAGATCGAAGGCCGCCCTTCGCCCGATACGAATGATATTCCCTGGGCGCGCGATCTCATAGCGAGTCCGAATTACTTCAACGCCCTCGGACTGCCGCTCCTTCGCGGACGCGGATTTACAGATCAAGATTCAGTCGGCACACAGAAGGTGGCGGTCATCAGCGAGACGGCTGCGCGGCGTTACTGGGCCGACGAAGACCCTGTCGGGCAGCGTATCAAACTGGCGGGGACCGATTATGAGAACGAATGGATCTCCATCATCGGCATAGTGGGAGACGTGCGCAACGATGACGTGGACGCGCCGCCTCTGCCGCAAGTCTATCTGCCGCACGCTCAACATCCGCAACGCGAAATGGCGCTGGTCGTTCGTACTGAATCGGAACCGATGGCTATGGTCGCGGCGACGCGAAATGCTATTTGGGCCGTAGACCCCGATCAGCCCGTCTTTCACATAGCGAGCATGGAACAGATGTTCTTCGAAGATATCGCAGGCCCGCACATGGTCGTCGAACTCTTCACCTTATTCGCCGTGATAGCATTGTTGCTTGCCGCTGCGGGAATATACGGCGTGCTTTCAGGGGTGGTCAGCCAGCGGACACAGGAGATAGGCATACGAATGGCGCTCGGGGCAGGAAAGCGCGACATCCTGAAGCTTGTGATCGGGCAGGGACTGGCGATGATTCTCATAGGTGTCTCGCTCGGATTGATAGGATCGCTGGCGATTGGAAGACTGATTTCGAATTTTCTCTACGGCGTAAGCGCAACCGACCCGCTGACGTTTATAGGAGTTTCGCTCTTGCTGACGACGGTTGCGCTCGTGGCCTGTTACGTTCCGGCGCGGCGGGCGACCCGTGTCGATCCGATGGTAGCTCTGCGCTATGAATGAGCCGAATGCGGATTGCGGAATATACTTCAATCCGCATTCCGCATTCCGCATTCGAAAGCGTCGCCTGCCTACGCTCAACCCGCAAGATTTGCCAAGCGCCGCCGGTGCCGGCCTGTTATACTCTGCCTATGTTCGAGCCTGTGTACCGTGAACGCAGCAACAAGGTCATCAAGGCTATCATCAGGAATCCGGGCGACAACTGGACGACGCAATCAATGGCTGACCTGGCCGGGATTTCAGCCTTTCACTTTCACCGCATATTTCGCGCGCTCACGGGCGAGACGATGTTTGCCTTCTTGCAACGGCGCAGATTGTTGCGAGCGATCGAGTTGATCGATGAGGGCGGATTCACGCTGACGGAGATCGCGCTCGAATGCGGTTTCGATTCCGGCTCGTCGTTGTCGCGGGCCTTCAGAAAGCACCTCGGCTGCTCGCCGACCGAATACCGCAAGCGACAAATCCCGCCGCTGCCGCCGCCGCGACCGAGGTCGAACGGGAATAACACGATGCAGGTCGAAATCAGAGAGACGCACCCCCGCGCGGCGCTGATCGTCGAACGCAAAGGAATGGTCGATCAGAATTTCAATCAGGCGGCGGCGGCGGCTTTCCGCGTGCTGGCCGACGAAATCAAACGGATCAATGGATGGCACGCCATCCGCGAACGTTTCGGGATGTGCCCGGATGAAGCAGGGATGGTGCCGGACGGGGAAGCGCGCTATCAGGCGGGCTTCTTTTACGAAGGCACGTTGCCTGCGCTCGGAGCCGAGGTACGACGAGTGACAATTCCGGGCGGCAGATGGGCCGTGACCCTGCATCACGGCTCGTATGAAACGCTCTGGCAAAGCTGGAACCGTATGTATAGGGACTGGCTGCCTGCGTCCGGCTTTACGGCGCGCGACATAGCCCCGTTTGAGATTTACCTCAACGACAAGAAACAGAATCCGCCGGCAGAGTTGCAGACCGAAATCTGGATTCCGATTGAATGACCATGAAACCTGCACACGCAATACAAGCGGTCCTCCTGGGCGGATTGAGCGCAGGCGTGCTCGATTTGATCGGGGCAATAATTACCAATACCTGGCGCGGTGTGCCGTCGTTGCGGATTCTGCAATCTATCGCCAGCGGCTTGCTGGGCGCTGAGGCGTACAAGGGAGGATTCAAAACCGCCGCGCTGGGCATCGGGTTGCATTTCGTTATCGCGCTCGGCGCTGCGGCTGTCTATTTCGCCGCCCACCTCATACTGCCTTTTCTGGCAAAGCGGCCTTTTCCAAGCGGGGCGCTTTACGGCGTCGCTGTGTACTGGTTTATGCAACTGGTCGTGCTGCCGCTTTCGGCCTTCCCGCATAAACCCGCGTTCGCGTTGTCGGTCGTGGTGACGGGCTTGATCGTTCACATGTTGTGCGTAGGGCTGCCGATTGCGTTGTTTGTTGGTTGGTACGCGGAATGAGAACGCAAGCGGAAGCTGCGATGACGATTTGCTCTCTCTGCTGCTGAGGGAAAGGAACGGAGATATGAAACGATTAACTCTGCTCTCGATGATTCTGGTTGCCGGTATGATGATCGCTATGGGACAGACTCGACCTGCGGAAACCGATAATCCGAGCAATCAGAAAGAAGTGATTCACCGGCTTGAAATGGGCATAATGTTTGCGCGACTTGTGCCGGTCTCCTTGCCGGGAAAACCGCAAAAGATCGCGATTCCCGACCTGAACGAAGTATTGGCCGATGAATACAGTCGCATTGATGCGCATGGGCGAGTCATCACCAAACAGGCGGAACTGGAAAAGAGCCGACAGACTATGTTGTCACAGCCTTGCAAAGGTCATATTCGAGACTATCGGATTATCGTTTTGGAAGATTCGGCAGTTGTGAAAAGCCTTATCAATGTGGAAAGCTGCGACAACAGGAATTTCGAACCCACAGGGCAGTATCGGGTGACAAATATCTATGCCAGACGACAGGCCAAATGGCAGCTAATCTCTTCACAATGGACAACCGTCGATGACTGATGCAAACAGGCAGACCGCACCCGATACCACGTTGGGCTATTGCCGCGCGAAGCCTCAAGGTCGAGGGCGACGATGAGTTCCAGGGATTCGCTCTATTTGGAGTGAGCCCAACCCACACGGCTGCGTTCTATCGCGTTATTACCAATCCGCATTCCGAAATCCGCAATCATAAGGCTCCTCGTCCGCGCTCAGATACGACGAAAATATCGGTGCAACTAAAAGGGCCGCGCCATCACTCACCCGATGACCGGAATTTTTTCATCATTACGAGTGATTCATGTGCCGGACGATATTATAATCGATGTGGCCTGCAAGATCGCAATCGGAGGAAATCGATGAAATCAATCGCGAAACCGCTTCTGGCCGTCTGCTTGTCAGCCGGTCTGTTGGGACTGTTTATCGTTTTGAGCCACTCCCTCGCGCAGGAAAAAACGCCGATGCCGTCACACGCGCCCCTCAGGACCGGCGAGAAGAAAGAAGAGATCATCGCGCGGCTCGACCGAAGGATACCTCGATTGATGAAAGAGGGAGATGTGCCCGGCCTATCTGTGGCAATGCTCAGAGACGGGAAACTCGTCTGGCATCGCGGCTTCGGAGTGAAGAACTCAAAGATCAACGATCAGGTTGGCGATAGCACGGTCTTTGAAGCGGCATCGCTCAGCAAACCTGTCTTTGCTTACGGGGTAATGAAACTCGTCGAGGCAGGAAAGATTGACCTCGACACCCCGCTGAACAGTTACCTGCCCGGCAATTACGATGTCGGCGATGATGCGCGTTTGAATCAAATCACCGCCCGTCGCGTGTTGAGCCATACTACGGGATTTCCGAACTGGAGAGTGCGAGGCGGCGAGTTGAAGATTCATTTCACTCCCGGCGAAAAGTTCAGCTATTCGGGCGAAGGCTTCGTTTATCTCGCCCGAGTAGTCGAACATATCACAGGTGAGAAGTTCGACGACCTTATGAAAAGACTCGTCTTCGACCCTCTCGGCATGAAGAGCAGCAGTTACGTCTGGCAGGAGGCTTACGAATCGCAGAAGACCGATAGTCATAATGTGAAGGGCGAGCCGACCGGGCGGGCCAAACCGAATCGTGCGAATGCGGCGGCAAGCCTGCATACGACTGCGGAAGATTATGGCAAGTTCGTCGCGGCAATACTGAACAGGACGGGGCTGAAGAAAGAGACTGTCAGGCTTATGCTGACGCCTCAGATCAAGGTCGATGAAAGAGGCACGAACACCACCAACCGTCCGGCAGACCGCCTTTCGCCATACATCTCCTGGGGGCTTGGCTGGGGACTGGAGCAGACCTCGGACGGGCTTTCATTCTGGCACTGGGGAGATAACGGCAACTCGAAGGCTTTCATAGTCGCTTACG
>JAKEHD010000363.1 GCA_022615215.1 Blastocatellia bacterium | reverse complement strand
CGCGCGTCGGACTATGGCCCGAATAACGGCGTTCAGTCCGGGGCAATCGCCGCCCCCCGTCAGCATTCCCAGGTAGTTGCTCATAACATTCAACCTTATTATCTCAATCGCATCGAGAACCGTTTCCGGTCAAGGAGCGGTCTTCCTGGAGAGAGGTTGTTTCTCTTATGTTGAGAATATATAATCGGCGGGTGAGTAGTCAAATTCCGCGCGGCCGCTTGCGATATATTCAGCGCACTCGCTCACGGTGGAGAGGCAGTTTTTCAAATTGCGCTTTTAGAAGATGGAAAAGGAACCCGTCGAAAAAATCATTGAGCCGAACGGTCCCGTAATTTTCGCGCTCGACACGTCTTCGCGGGTGACCAGTATGGCCCTGGCGCGGGGCGCGCGAGTAGTTGCTAGTTTCAGCGCGGAGCTCGACGGAAAGCGGTCTCAGCGATTATGGGCCGAGACCGGGTTTCTGCTCAAGGAAGCGGGGGTTTCGATAAGGGATGTGGAATTGTTTTCGGTGTGCGTCGGGCCGGGCGGCTTCACAGGTCTCAGAGTGGGAATCGCTGCGGCAAAAGGCTTCGCTGCGGCAGCGGCCCGTCCCATACTCGGAGTGACTTCGCTCGAAGCGGCTGCGTTTGCTGCCGGTCCCGCTCCGATGGTCTGCGCAATGGTAGGAGCTTACAAAGGAGAGGTCTACTGGCAGTTGTTCGCGTTCGACGAAGCGGGCGTGCCTGTCGCCCAAACCTCTCCGGCCGTGACATCGCCCGATAAGGCTATCGAGTGTGTGGCCGATTTGGATGATGTGGTCTTTGCCGGAGACGCGGTCGCCTCTATCACCGAGGCGATGGACCGAATGGTCGGAGAGAGATTCGACAGGGAGAAAGAATCGCGGGGCTGGATGGTGAAGCCTCCCGAAGGGGTTCTTGCAGACCCAATAGCGAAGCTCTCTTTCCTGAAGCACGCGCGCGGCGCGTCGGGAGACCCGCGCGACTTATCGGCCTGTTACGTGCGCCCGGCTGAAGCCGAAATAAAGTTGTCGCTCGGCTTGTTAGGCTCCAAGATCAGGCGTGAAGCGGGGCGAGGGTAGATCCGTGACGGCCCCCCTGGTGTAATTTTAACGGGCAACTGGGTTGGAATAAGAGGAGTGATGCCTTGTCATTGAGCGATTCGCAATATCGAGACCTGCGTCCGATGATCCGTCCCTACATAATCGAGCAGATGTGGGAGCGGGATTTGAGCGGCGTGGTTGAGATAGAAGAGATGAGCGGCCTCAACCGCTGGGGGTATGATGCATATAGGCGCGAGTTGTTGAGCAATGAGAACTCTGTAATGTTAGCGGCGCGCAACCTGGCCGGGGACGGCCCGCAGGTTATAGGCTTTCTCGCCGGCTGGACCGTGGAAGACGAACTGCACGTCAACAACATAGCGACCCATCCCGACTACAGAAGAATCGGAGTAGGGCAGCGTCTCATGGAAACGGGGGTCGATATAGGGCGCAGGCGCGGCACCGCTTATGTGTTGCTTGAGGTGCGGGCCTCGAACGAAGTGGCGCAATTGCTTTATAGAAAGATGGGCTTCAACTACGTGGGCCGCCGCCGGGATTACTATCGCTTGCCGGCGGAGGACGCCTTCGTGATGAAGTTGGATATATAGCGCGGGACGTGAGAAGGGCTGATACTTCTTCGGCTCGACTTTCCCTCATCCGCTCTTTCCGTTCTCCGAGCCATTCCTTCCTCACCTGTGGTAGATGATAGATGATAGATGGCAATCGGCTACAACCTGCTACTTGCCACACGCACGCCCGACTTTGCCGCAACGGGACTTCTTTGCGGGAACCCGGCGCGCGAGTGTATACTAATGACCACGGATGTCCTGGCATCGAAATTGCCGACTACACGGGTGAGGCGAGTTTCATCAGAACCAAACCGAATGGTTTGAGCAATCCAGGCAAGATAATATCAAAAACGCTCCCCGATCAAAGCTTGCCTCAAAGACTGTGAATGTAATCAAGTTTGTGGCTCGGCTATCTATCGGATCAAGTGGGAAAGAGAGGAGGAACGACGGATGATCTATCACGACGATGCGCTTTCACAGTCCAACCGCGCTCGACTCGACTCCATAGCCGAACGGCTGCTGTCGGAGCGCAAGCTGATCATCGCCTCGAATCGCGGTCCCATCGAATATCAATGGAATGAAACTACGGCTTCCTGGGAAGGGAAGCGCGGGGCCGGGGGCGTGGTCACCGCTATGAGCGCGGTGAGCCGGTTCGTAGACCCCGTATGGGTCGCCTGCGCCATGACGGAAGGCGACCGCGATCTTGCCGCCGAAGTAGGCGGAGAGCACATAGCATGGGCGCAAGGGGACAATAAGTATCACCTGAGATTCGTCGTCCCTGCCGAAGAGGAGTATAACGACTATTACGGGGTCATAAGCAACCCCCTGCTCTGGTTCTTGCAGCATTACATGTGGGACGCGCCGCGCACGCCGAACATCACTCGCGCGACCCGCCAGGCGTGGAGCAATTATGAAAAGGTCAACACTCAGATCGCCTCGACCATACGCAAGGAGATAGACCGGGCAGGGGACGCACCCGTAGTCATGTTGCACGATTATCATCTTTACCTTTGCGCGGGACAGTTGAAAAAGCACCTCGCGCGGGAAGCCATATTGACTCACTTCATTCACATACCCTGGCCCGAACCCGGCTATTGGGGGCTGCTGCCCGGAGATATGCGTGAGAGCATATTTCGCAGCCTCTGCGCATGCGACATCGTAGGGTTTCAAACCTCGACCTTCGCGCGCAACTTTCTGCGCACCTGCTCGGAATTCCTCCACGAGGCCGAGGTCGATATTCGCGGGCGCACGATCACGCTCGACGGCCATACCACTTATGTCCGCTCCTATCCCATTTCAATCGATATCGAGGGCCTGCTCGCCCTGGCCGAGTCGGTCGAGGTGCGCGAGCACAGGCAACGACTGCGCGCGCGGTGCGGCGACCAGACGATAGTTCGCATAGACCGCATAGAACCCAGCAAGAACATAGTGCGCGGCTATCAGGCTCTGGATCAATTGTTGGACGATTATCCCGAATACAGGGGCCGTGTGAAGTTTCTGACCTTTCTTGTGCCGTCCCGCCTCTCGGTCGAAGAGTATAAACAATATCTCGAAGAGATAATGATCGCCGCCGGGTGGATCAACACGAAGTTCTCGGACGGCAACTGGCAGCCCATAGAGCTTTTCGTAGGCGAAAATTACGCGCGGGCCATCGCCGCCTTGCAGCTTTACGACGTGCTGCTCGTCAATCCTGTGATAGACGGGATGAACCTCGTTGCAAAGGAGGGCGCTATCGTAAATGAGAACAACGGCGTGATAGTGCTTTCGGAAGGCGCGGGCGCGGCCGAGCAACTCGGAGAGGGCTCGATGGTCGTCTCTCCTGCCGATGTCATAGGCACGAGCGAATCCTTGCGCAAGGCGCTTGAGATGCCGCTTGAGGAGCGCTCCCGCAAAGCCGAATGGCTCAGGCGCACGGTCGCCGAAGAAGATATAACCATGTGGCTGCACCATCAGTTCCAGGACATAATAGAACTCTTGATCGAACCGAAACAGGCGCGAGCCGAAGAGAGCGACGGTCCCAAAAAGATGGCGGCGAGTGAGCGCCTTCAGCAAGGATGAGAGATGCAGGGGAGCAAGGGAGCGGGGGAGCAGGGGAGCTAATCCTGTTCACCTGCTCGTTTGCGCCCAATCATCTAATCACCCCTGCACCTCTGCTCCCCTGCATCCCTCCGCTTTATAATCCCGGCAGTGGTGCTGTAGAATCTCCTTTGCGAATCGTTGTGCATAACTCGCTGCCGGGCGTCCCGGCCATTTCATCTTCACAGGCTGCTGAATGAGAAGAGACTGTTCAAGGAAAAAGGAGCGAATTCAGCCATCAGCTATCAGCCGTCAGCCGTCAGCTATCAGCCGTCAGCTATCAGCCGTCAGTCTTCAGTCTCTGGTCAGCGGTCATAAAGATTTCTTTCTTACGCGGTCAGCCAATAGCGATCACGGATCACGGATCATCACTTTTGCCTTTTTACTTTTTACTTTTGCCTTGTCCCTCTCGGCGGCGGCCCAGGATGGAAAGGGTAAAGAGGGGCAACCGAGCAAGACATTCGAGCGGGCGCAGGCCGTCTCCACGCTCGCGGAATCTAAGGATGCTGAAGCTTTAAACCGGCTCAAGCAGGCGCTTTCGGATTCGGACTGGTACGTGAGAGGCGAAGCCGCAAGGGCTTATGGAAGGCTGGGCTACCGGGGTGCGGCCGCAGACCTGCTCCCCTTGATAGAGGATTCGAACTGGTTCGTGCGGGGCGCGGCCCTTCAATCCCTGATAACTATAGGCGACGCCTCGGTCGCCGTGAAAGTGCAGGGGCTTCTCGAATCGCCCGACCCTTACGAGCGTGCGCGAGCCGCCACGGCTCTCGGCAGATTCAAGTACACGCCCGCCGCGGACTCGCTCATCCTCAAGCTTTCCGATAACGAAGACATGGTTCGAAGGTCGGCCGCCGCCGCCCTCGGCGAGATGAAGGCTTCATCGGCCGCAGAGGCGCTCATCCGGCTTTTGAAAGACGGCGACCCCGGAGTGCGCGTGTCAGCCGCCGTCGCGCTCGGCCATATCGGAGAGAAGCCCGCCGCACCGATGGTCGCCTCCGCTATGAACGCGGCCGATGGAGGCGATCACAGCATATCCTCTGATTCCGATCATGACTTATGGCAATACGCTGCCGCGCTCTATCGCCTCGGTGATCGCTCTCACCTCGATCGCATCACGGCTGCGCTTCGAAGCCCTTATCGGGACGTTCGTTTTGGGGCGCTTCAAACCCTTTCGGAATTCGCCGACCCGCGCTCGCTCGCGCCACTTCTGGAACTGGCGAAGACGCCCGCAAGAAAGAAATCTTTGTCGAACGCGCCCGGCGCGAACGGCTCATCAAGTATTTCAGAGGAAGAGTCGCTCGGCATACGCTTTTTGCTGGCCCGGTCGCTCGGCAGATTCGAGGGCGACGAGGCCGAGCGCGCGCTCATGTCGTTGCTAGAAGACCCCGCGCCGCAGGTTCGCGCCGCGGCCGTCGCGTCGCTCGGTAAATCAAACGGCAAGGGAAGCCAGGCCGCGCTCGGCCCGCTCGTGGGCCTTCTGAAGACTGAAAAATCGCCGCTCGTCGTGTCGGCTGTGACCGAGGCGCTCGCCTCTTTCGACAGGGAGCGGGTGGCCGATATGCTGCTCGACTTGCGAGGGACGGAAGGCCGTCTCGACTCGAATGCCGCCGCTGCGCTTGCCTCTATAAATGTCACAGCCGCGAGCCTCATCGAAAGATTGAAAGAAGGCAGCGAGGCCGAGCGCCTGCGCGCCATCGACAGGCTCGACCGTCTGGGCGACTCCTCGGCGGTCGAACCTTTGATGAATGTTCTGGCCTCTTCGAAAGAGATCGATGTCAGGACCGCAGCGGCCCGCGCGCTCGGCTCGCTCAAAGACCGGCGCGCGGTCGAATCCCTCAGCAATGCGGCGGGCGCAACTGAAAAAGAGGTGCGCGCGGCGGCCGTCGCTTCGCTAGGACTTATAGGCGACCCTCTGGCGACCGATGCGCTGTTTCGCGCCGCAAAGGATGAAGACCCCGATGTGCGCGCGGCGGCCGTCGCTTCGCTCGCGCTTTTAGGCATAGCGGTCGAGCGATTGGCGTCGGACCTTTCGCACTCCGGCTGGCAGGTGCGCGCGGCGGCCGTTTCCACGCTTGCGCGGCTCGGAGACCCCCGCGCTGTGCCCGCAGTCGTCGCGGCCTTAAAAGACAACGACGAAAGGGTGCGGGCCGAGGCCGCCGGGGCGCTCGGCTCTCTGGCCGATGCGAGCGCGATAAACCCTTTGATAGCTGCGCTCAAAGACCCCGCCGCAGAGGTCCGCATCCAGGCCACTATGTCTCTGGGGCGATTTAAAGCCGAGTCTACGGTCGGGCCGCTGACGGCCTTGTTGAATGATAGAGACCCCCGCGTGAGCCTTGCGGCTGCCGAATCGCTTGCGCGGATGCAGGACGCTCGCGCTACGAGGGTGCTTATCGAGGCGCTGTCGAGTCAGGATTACAGAGTGCGGGCGCGCGCGGCACAGGTGCTTGCGCATGTCTCTTCCGAGGGGCGGCTCGATGCGGCGCTTCCCTCGCTGGCCTCTGCGATGCGCGATAAAGACCCTGTGGTCCGCTATCACGCGGCCGAAGCCCTCATCGCCGCAGGCGCGAGGGCTGTCACTCCGCTGCTTGCGTTGCTGCGGAGCGAACGCGAAGCCGACAGAGGAAGGGCCGCGCGCGTTTTATGGCGCATAGGCACGCCCTCGGTCGAACCTCTGCTCGGCCTTTTGCAGGATAAATCCGCGCGGCCCGAGACGCGGGCCGTCGTTGCGGCGACGCTCGGCATGATAGGGGAACGTCGAGCCATCGGACCATTGATCGAATTGCTCAAAGACGAGCGATACTACGTCCGCCAACAGGCCGCGCGCGCGCTCGGACAGATGGGCGAACCGGCCGTCGAGCAGGTCGTAGGGATGGCGCGGTCTTCGGTCCCTGCTACGAGAGAGGCCGCTATAGAAGCTCTCGGCGGGATCAACTCCGGCGCTTCGATAGATAGAATCGTCGAGGCGCTCACGGACTCGAACACGAACGTGCGTTCTGCGGCGGTGAAGGCGCTGGGGGAGACCTCAAGCGAGCGGGCGGTGCCGCATCTGATGGCCATAATGCGCGACGAGTCGTCCACTATGAGGTCGCAGGCCGCCGCCTCTCTTGCGCGACTCGGCCCTTTGGCGCTGCCTGCGCTCGTCTCCGCGCTCAGAGACTCTCACCCATCGGTTCGCGCGCTCGCGGCCGAATCGCTCGGCGATATAGGAGCTAGTGAAGCGGTCGCGCCGCTCATCGATCTGGTGAGGAGAGACACATCAGGCGCTCGCAGCGAAGCCATACAGTCGTTAGGCAAGATAGGCGACCCGGCGGCGATAGATGCTATACTGGCAGCCATGCAAACAGGCTCGGTCGCCGTTCGCAAAAGGGCGGCAGCGGCGCTCGCGCGCTTTCGCGACGACAGGGCGGTAGACGGGTTGGTTTCTGCGCTCTCCGACCGCAGCGAAGAGATAAGGCAACTGGCCGCCGAGGGACTGGGCGAAATCGGAGGCTCTCCGGTCGTGCCTCATCTCGAAAAAGTCGTTGACAGCGACAGCAGCGCGGACGTTCGCACACGCGCAATCGCCGTCCTGATCGAGAAATACTTCGTGAAGAAGACCGTCGTTCAGTCGGGCTATCCCCTCGACATGCGTTACGCGGGGCCGCGCGAAGCGCTGCTGCACGCCCTGTTTCGCCAGAATTACGGCTGT
>JAKEHD010000362.1 GCA_022615215.1 Blastocatellia bacterium | reverse complement strand
CTCTACCAAAGGCTCTCAAAATTGTCATTTCATCCCGCGCGCAGTATACATTCTGTGCGCGGCATGACGAGAGAGTTTCATCTAAAGTTCGGATTACAGAGAGGCGGGAAATATGTATTGTTCATCCTGTGGTGAGGCAGTGAAGACGGGACTCAGCTATTGCAAGCGTTGCGGAGCCGAACTGATCCCGAAAGAACGCAGCGCGAATAAAGATATTGAAGAATCATCAAAAGTATCACAGGAATCTCTCGTGTGGGCTATAGTATCGGTCACTATCGCGGGCATCGGCGTTATCATCGGCCTGATGGCTGTGATGAAGGAAGTGGTCCACTTCAATCAGGGGGTGATCACTGCGTTCGCGATTCTCAGTTTTCTTATCGTCCTCGCTGCCGACAGCCTGTTTATATGGATGTTGTTACGCTCGATGCGAGGCGTTAAAGAGGCAAACGATATGACTCGATTGACGGAACAGGTCGCAAGGGAAATCAGTGCGGCGCAAGACCGCGTGGACCGTGCGCTGGCAGAACCCCCGCTGAGCGTCACCGAGCACACCACTCGTTCATTAGAGCCGGCCGATAGCAGAAACAAGACGGAATGAAAGTCGGCGCGCTATCCTCACAAAGTCGCGGGGGGAGGGCGCGAAGCGGCGGTTCCTGTTGTCAGACGCGGGCGCTTGACCCGCCTGCATCGGAGCATTAAGGTGTAAGGGCATAGCGGATGAGGAGATAGAATATGTACGCAATCGAATTTCAAACGACAAAAAAGCCGGAATAAATGATCGGACGGAGATACTGATTATGAGCACGGAAACAGGGACTTTGCTGGTCAGTTCGTCGGATGTTTGTGGCGGGCGGCTGCGCATCGAGGGTACTCGCATCACGGTAAACCAGATTGCCGTTTTGTACAAACAGGGATACAGCCCCGAAGAAATCGCAGACCAGTACTGGCACCTGACTCTCGCGCAGGTTTATACGGCGCTGGCTTATTATCACGCAAATAGGGAACGCATAGAGGCTGATTTGATTGCTGAGAAGGAAGAAGCAGAGGCGAGCAAATCAAGCGATTATCAAACTTGATAAATACGAAGTCAGCCGAAGACATGCGCGATAACTTGCACTTTCTTTAGTACCTGAACCCTATAGGCGACTTTAAACCTTCGCAGAAACGGAGCCGTTAGTCAGACCATGAGGGGGCTGAGATGCTTTTTCTGAAGGTATTCGATTTCATCAAGGAACTCGATTGTTTCATTGTCACAGACGAGTATCGTAGGGTGGCCGACTATCTCGGACTGTCGGAATGGAATCCTGTTGTCTGGATAGGACGATTATTCATTCTCGATAATGATTATGGCGAGCACTGGTTCGACAATTGGAACCTCAGAGAAGAGAAGAAGCCCGCCGCAGAGAAATCAGGGTTCGCCTACGAGGAACTCTTGATTATCGATCCTGACAGATTCAAGAATGATCGAGACGGCCCGTGCCATCCACCGGAACTTCGCAAGAGATTTTGGACCGATGTGTTGAGATCGTTGGAACTCAGCTACGATCTGTTGTTTGAGGAAGCGAGGCGGTCCAATGAAAGAATGAAGGAAATACTTCCCGAAGAGTACATAGAAGACCTGGAACAAAGAATCGTTCAGGTAATAGATAGCGCAAACCAGAAGAAAAGCTCACGGGGATGAAAGTTCAATGTGAGAAAAGAATTGCGCTTAGGTGGAGAGTTGTCCAGCGTTTCCTTGTCGATATGGAGAAAGCCAACTCAGACCAACCTGAATCGCGCATCACGCGAAAGTCTTATGACTGCCACGCATCACTCTCCACTCATCACCCCTCACGCATCACTCTCATGATGGTCGCCGGAGAGGCGAGCGGCGATAAGCACGGGGCGGCGCTCGCCCGCGCTCTCAGGCGACTCTACCCGGAGACAGAGTTCGAGATTTTCGGGGCCGGCGGCGATGAGATGCGCGAGGCCGGAGTTGAAACACTGGTCGACGCGCGCGATGTTGCCATCATCGGCTTCATCGAAATAGCCCGCGCCCTCGGCCGCCTCTATCGCGCTTTTCGATCTCTGATAGCCGAAGCACGCGAGCGCCGTCCCGATGCGGTCGTCGTCATAGACTGGCCCGATTTCAATCTTCGCGTCGCAAGGCGGATGCGCCTCGACGGGTTCAAGGTCGTCTACTACATAAGCCCGCAGGTGTGGGCGTGGAAACGCCATCGCATACGCAGGATAAGGCGCGATGTCGACCGTATGCTCGTGATACTTCCCTTCGAAGAAGAGTTTTACCGCAAGCACAGCGTCGAGGTCGAATACGTAGGCCACCCCCTGGCCCAGGCCGTTCGCGCTACCGCTACGCGCGATCAGTTTGCGCGCCGTCACACGCTCGACCCTTCGCGGCCTATGATAGCCCTTTTGCCCGGCAGCAGGAAAAAAGAGATACATTATCATCTGCCCGCAATGCTCGACGCCGCTCGGAGATTGTCGTCAGCCCAAGTCGAAATCCGGGTCGGCGGGTCCACGCCTTTTCATCAACTCCCCGGTCTCGAACCGGAAATCCCAAACCGGAAATCCAAAATCTCCGCCTCTCAATTCCTCATCCCTCTCGCGTCGACCATAGAACGCAGTCAGGTCGAAAGCGAAATCGGCGAAGCGAAATCCGCAGGCGCTCTCGACATCACTATAGTCGAGCGCGACCTCTACGATGCGCTCTGCCACGCAGAGTTCGCGGTGGTTGCAAGCGGCACGGCTACGGTCGAGACTGCGCTTTCGGGCACGCCTATGGTGATTATATATCGCGGGTCGGAACTCAACTGGCGATTGATTCGCCCTCTCATTCACCTTGATACGTTCGGCATGGTAAACCTTATAGCGGGCCGCCGGGTTGTGCCTGAGTTGATACAGCACGATGTGACGGGCGAGAAGATCGCCCGCGAAGTCCTCGCGATTCTCTCAGACCCGGCCCGCCTCTCTCGAATGAGAGAAGACCTCGCTTACATACACGAGCGACTTGATGCGGCGGGCGACGGGGGACCGGAGCGCGCCGCTCGCGCCGTTATGCGATTGATCGGCGGGTAAGCTATCAGCTATCAGTCTTCAGCTATCAGGGCAAGTATCCGACCACAGATGACACAGATAACACAGAAGACGACTTGTGCTATTTGAAGCTTGTAGATGAGCAAGGAGGCTGAGAAGCGAGTGTTCAGAGTACCGGCTTCAGCCGGAATAGGCTGACGGGACCGGTCCTTTCCGCCTGAAGGCGGCAGCGGCGGAACTCCGTTTTACTCCCTGACTGTAAGGCTTCCATGTCAACTGGCACATGTCGGCACAGAAGATATCTGAGAAATCTGTGTTATCTGTGGTTCGAAACTTTTGGCTGATCGTCTGTAGCTGACGGCTGAATCCCTGTCATATATTTAATCGGGCAGCGCGACTAATATATTGAACGAACGAGTTCGGGCTGATTATGAACGGTTCTGAGATGCGAGAGCGATTGGAGGAATTGCACGCGGCCAGCTACGGCTGGGCTATGAGTTGTTGCTCGCGCGATCGATCGGAAGCCGAGGTCGTGCTCCAGACCGTCTACCTCAAGGTGTTGGAGGGAAAAGCCCGCTTCGACGGCAAATCGTCTTTCAAGACCTGGCTCTTTTCCGTCATACGTCGGACGGCTGCCGACCGCAGGAGGCGGAAGATATTGAGCAGGCTACGGCTGGTCGGGTACGACCGAAAGACGGAGGAAATCGCGGGCGGGGAGAGACCTGATGAGGCGGTTTATCGCTCGCAATTGCAAGAGATGTTCGGGCGGGCGCTGGCCGATTTGCCCGCTCGCCAACGTGAAGTGCTGCAACTGGTCTTCTACCATGACTTCACTATAGCCGAGGCCGCACGTGTTATGTGCGTATCGCTGGGCGCGGCGCGCACGCATTACGAGCGGGGCAAAGCGAAGCTACGCCGCTGGATGGAAGAATCGAAGGTGATTCATGAATCAGGATTTGGAAGAAAACAGAATCAGGAAATTGTTCCGTGAACTCAGAGAGGATGATGAGCGATTGGCTTCGTCGTTCGACCGCCTGATGGAAGCGGCCACCGCTCATCCTGTTCGCCGAGGTCGGCGCGGCCTGCGATTAGCTATCATTACGGCTGCGCTCGCTCTCATTGCCGGTCTTGCATTCGCGTTACTTACAACGACTTCGACAACGGTGGATGATGCTCCTGAGAAGATAAGCGAAGAGCAGATCGAAAGCCCTCTGCCGCCGAATGCTCATGAACCGAACGATCATAAGTCTGAGATCGCAGAAAAAGCGCCCCTAGATATAAGGAAATCTTCCTTTCGAAAGCGCGTCCGCCGCCGGATGCCTGACAGGACTCTGCGGGCGGCAAGATTGATTTCCGAATGGCGGTCGCCGACCGGGTTTTTATTGGAACCGTCAGGCAAAGAGCTGTTCACTGCCGTCCCGCAACCGGGAGAATCGGTGGTGGAAATCAAATGGATACTCCCGCGTGAAAAAAATTGAAATGGAGGAATTATGAAACCTAAGATAGTCGTCCTTTGCGCGTTTATGTTTCTGGCTGCCCAGTCTCTGATGGCGCAGCATCCGCAACCACAACCGCACCCGCATCCGCAGCCTGACCCGATGGGCGATAATTTCTTTCCGCCCGAACTCGTTATGCACAATCAACAGGCAATCGGGTTGACCGAAGAGCAGCGCAATTACATCCATGCGGAAATTCAGAAGACGCATGAAAAATTCACCAACCTGCAATGGCAGATTGCAAACGAATTGGAGACCATGTCTTCGCTCGTGAAGCAAGACCGCGTGGACGAAGAACAGACGCTCGCCCAGCTCGATAAAATCCTCAATCTCGAACGCGAGATCAAGCGAACACATATAGCCCTGGCCGTGCGGATAAAGAACAGATTGACCGCCGAGCAACAGGCCCGGCTTCGAGAGATAAAGACACATCATCGCCGATAAAGCCATAGCCACAGAGGTGTACTTGGGGAGAGTGCTTTAGATAAAGCGCAGGCCCAGTGCCGGGCCGGCTCTTTATCGCCTCTGTGGCTGATTTCATGCCCTCAACTGCATGTCCGGGCGGCTCTTGGGTGGCCGCCCCTCATTGCTATAAAGCCATCGAGCGGCAACGATGCCTGCCTCTTTCAATACACTCATCATGGCATAATGTTCATACTACTAACGGCAACCTGGCTCATCGCCTCACTGCCGGAGCGCAAAAAGGAGTTATGTTTTGATGACAGCTTTCGAACCGCAAGACCCGAATTTCGAGGCGCGTATACGCGAGAGTTTTTCGAAACAGAGAGTGATGGATACCTTCGGGGCCGCGCTCACGAAAGTGGCTCCGGGCGAAGTCGAAATAGAACTGACCTTCCGGCCCGACCTCACTCAACAACATGGCTTTCTTCACGCGGGCGTAGTGACGACGATCGTCGATAGCGCCTGCGGGTATGCAGCCTATACCCTTATGCCCGCTGATTCTGAGGTTCTCACAATTGAGTACAAAGTCAATCTCCTGTCTCCTGCCAGAGGCGAACGGATGATAGCTCGCGGGCGAGTCACAAAGCCTGGGCGGACGGTCACGGTCTGTGCAGGCGATGTCTTTGCCATAGTCGATGGAGAGGAAAAACTGATCGCCACGATGCTTGCAACCATGATTTCGCTTCGCGGACGGTCTGATCTTACGGGGTGATCCGCGGGCAGTGGTCAGTAGACAGTGGTCATTGGTCGGGTTTATGAGTTTGAACTACTGAGAGCAACGAACGACGGACGACGGACCACGGACATTTTCATATTACTTGCCGAGCGCGTCGGACCAGATCGACCATAGCCGCGCGCACTTCATCGGTCGTCGTGACCGGGGAAGGGAAGTCTATGCGAATGTGTTTGTGGCCGCTGTCGTGGACGGCGATCATATCGAAGCCATAACTGTCTACGTGAATCATCTCCGCGCTATCGGCTCTGGTTTCTGCAAACGCGGCAGCGTAGGCGATGAGGGCATCGGGGTGGTCTTCGTTCATGTGACTGCAAATCATTTCGATGTGCGGCGCAATGATATCGAAGGTTGAGTCTGCGCCGATATCTATCACATCGCCCGCCCCAAGCCAGTAGATTTCTCCGAACCCGCCTATGTAGCGAATTTGCGTTACCTTGATTCTATAGAGCGAAAAATCATGCGCTTCGAAGTAACTTGCAGAATTCGGAAACCTGCTGAGGTATCGCCCGCCTGCATCTTCGAGGTAAGGCCGGGTGACGGGCAGAGCGTATCCCATTATAGTCACTCGCGCGCCTGCCTGCGGATCATCGAGCGCACTCGTGTCTTGAATCAAAAGGCTTGCGCGGGCGTCCGTGCGCAGATTGCGAGTATGCTCGGCGATGTCGCTTATAAACAAAAGCGGCTCGCCCGCCGCCGTCATCGCGTAAGGCGCTATGGAGCCGAAAGGCCAGCCCGCGAACTTCTTCGAGAGCGTGCAAAGCATACCGTTGCGCTCCGTTTCGAGCAGCGCGCGGACTTCTTCTCCCTGTTTGTTTATGGCCATATCTAAAACGTGATACGTGAGGGAAGCAGGGGAGCAGAGGTGCAGGAGAGCTATTGCTCTTTGCTTACTCATTTATACCCAATCAGCTAATCACACAACAGTCCAATCACCTCTGCTCCTCTGCAAAGGAGGCACCCCTGCTCCCTTGCACCCCTGCTCCCCTGCGCAGAAAGCATCACGCATTATCTCGATCTCCGACGGGCGGGCATAGGATAAACGGACGGGCTTGCGTTGCCGTCTTTATCGACCGCCTGAACTCCGAAGAGGTAATTGTCTTTCGAAAGCCCCTTCACAGTGTATCGTGTCACGTTGCCCGCGAAGACTTTCTTCTGCCAGAAGGGCGCTGTCGTCTCGCGCCAGACTATTTGATAGCCCGCGATGTCAGGTTCCTTGTTGGCTTCCCATACGAGGGTCGTGTCGTTTTCAAGCCTGAACGCTTCCACTCCGACATTGCCGGGCGCTGCGGGCGCGAGCGCGAGACCGGCGAGCGCGGCCGCATTTATCCTCGTCACCTGGGCCACGTAGTTGAAATCGACGAACTCGGGCAGATCGCCGTACTTCACCCCGTTCTCTTCGCGGACTTTTTGATGCTGGTGTTTGTAGTCTTCGTTCGGCTCGGACATCCTCACAGCCGCATAACCGCGATCTATGAAAACGGAATGGTCGCCTCCTCGCAAATAGCGGTCGCGCCGATATATGACGGTGACGTTCATGTCTTTCACATACTTTTCACCCATCTCTTTTATATACCTTGCAAGCTGGCGCGTGGGGGTGTCGTTTTCTCCGCCGGTTCTGAGCAGCGCGACCTGCTCAGGAGACAGTTCGCTTTTTGGCGGGATGCCTTCGGCAAATAAGCGGACGTGAGTGTTATCGATGCGGCCGTCTTCTGCGCGCGAGCTTCCTATGATGTCGTTTGTTATCATGCCCGCTATGTTGAGGTTCTTCTGTTTCGCCATCTCGGCCCAGTGAGCGGCCCCGAGAAGCCCCTGTTCTTCGGCTGCGACCGTCATAAACACGAGGGTCGCGTCGAACTCGTATTTCGACATCACGCGGGCCATCTCCATGACGGCAGCCGTGCCCGATGCGTCGTCGTTCGCTCCGGGAGCGTCGCTCGTCGCATCGAGAACATCTTGCGAGCAGACGCACGAATCGTAATGGCCGCTGACGACGTATATTCTGTCTTTCGATTCCGCCTGTTTGCCGGGCAGGGTGGCTACGACGTTGACCAGCTTCGTCGGATTGGGGATGCGGCGCATCGGCTCCTGAATGAATTCGTCGAACTCCACCTGCAAGCGACCGCCCGAATCGCGGCTGTATCGTTCCATTTCGGATTTGATCCATCGGCGAGCCGCGCCTATCCCGCGCGTGTCGCTCTCGGTCTCGGAGAGCGAGTGTCGTGTGCCGAAGCCGACGAGGCGTTTGATTATCGCTTCGATGTTCGAGGCCGAAATCTCGCGCACTATCTTCTGTATCTGCGGATTGAGTTTGTCAGTGGGAGACGCCTGGGATTGATTCGTGCGGGCCGGGGTCTCGGCTTTCGGCGCAAGGGCCGGAAAGATCAGCGTAAGGGCCAGAATGATGAAGATCGATTTTTTCATAAGGGGTGTCCTCTCTATCTATTTTCGTTCATAAAGGCACGAGGCGTGTCCCAAGACTACATCGCCGTCGCGCATGCGAGAAGGAGTAGGGGCCCATCCACTGGATAAACGGCGTTCGAGCAGTTCCTCTGCGCTCGGAGCATGGTCGTAGAGGGCGACCGCCCTTACGGCCCCGAGTCACGTTGTGTCGAAGTTCAAAAATACATCGTCCGATACGCGAATCACAACGTCGTGGGTGTATTCATCCTGAGCGATCACGGTAAAAAGCTCTGCCGCCGGCTGCCGGGCAAACGCCCACTCCATCGCGTCTCCGAGAGTGCGGAACTGCTCGACTTCGCTGAGGATATCTGAAGACACCTCAACTCTCCTTGAGACGAAGGCGGGGAGCAAACCCTCTCATCGGTTATGAAACGCTCGCGCCGCCGATAAATGTATTCATTCTGCCGACGGTTTCTTGCAATGGGGGCGCGGCGTTTGCGATAATCCTGGCTCTGGGCCTGTAGCTCAAAGGATAGAGCGACGCTCTCCTAAAGCGTAGGCTGTAGGTTCGAGTCCTACCAGGCCCATTCGATTTTTCAATCCCGCCGCCCGTCTACTCATCGTATTGAAGCAGCGATGAGATTTTATAATCACCCAATCGCTCGCGGCCTTTCAGGAAATTGAGTTCGACTACGAAAGCAAGGCCCGCGACCGTGCCGCCCAATCGCTCGACAAGGTCTACTACCGCTTTTGCAGTCCCGCCGGTTGCAAGTAAATCATCTGCTATGAGCACGCGGTGGCCCTCGCCTACGGCGTCCCTGTGAATTTCAAGCGTATCTGTGCCGTATTCCAGACTGTAGGAGACCGATTCGGTCTCGGCAGGCAACTTGCGCGGCTTGCGAACGGGCACGAACCCTGCGCCGAGACGATAGGCGAGCGCGGGCGCGAATATGAACCCGCGCGCTTCTATGCCTACGACTGTATCTATTGGGCGGTCAACGAATTCGGTCAGCCGGTCTATGGTCGTGCGTAGCCCGTAAGGCTCTTTGAGCAGGGTCGTTATGTCGTAGAACTGTATGCCCGGTTTTGGAAAATCGGGAACAGTGCGAATCATTCTCTTCAGGTTGTCCACGAATTGTCTCCTCGGAAGCGCCACCCGATGAGCGATGAAACGCTTTCCCCTTCATCGTTCATCATTCATCATTCGGCGTTCATCGGTTTATTCAATACTCAACATTGAATCCGCTGTAGCGCCCGGTCAACGGCAGGTCGAATTCATCTACGGAAGTGACACGGGCGAACGAGGGACCGCGTTCGAGTTGCGCGCGAAAATCCTTGATTGCATCCCAAGTGCCTTCTGCTATGGCTTCGACCGTGCCGTCCGGGAGATTGCGCACCGTCCCGTTGACGCCGGCGCGTCCGGCGGCCTGAATTGCGAAGTAGCGAAAGCCCACTCCCTGGACTCTGCCCCTGACTATGAAACGCCGGGCCACCATCATAACGCAATGAAACCCAAGGCCCGTGCTGCCCTCATCAACCCGTTTTGCGTGGGCGTGGGCATACGCGAGAGCCTTGGGTCTGAAAAAGTGGTCGGGGCGATTGGATTAGAACCAACGACCCCCTGGTCCCGAACCAGGTGCGCTACCAGGCTGCGCAACGCCCCGTGTATAACCAAGGTCCATGATAACCGCGCGCCACTCGCCTT
>JAKEHD010000361.1 GCA_022615215.1 Blastocatellia bacterium | reverse complement strand
TCTTCGTTGACGCAGGAAATCTCTTTACAGACGAACGCTTCAGCCCCGGCCTTATGCCCGCAGACGTTATGATAAAAAACCGCTGGGTGGTCAAGGGCTACGGCGATTTCCGTCACGATGCTGCGAACGTGAATTATAACGATCTTCCATACCTTTCCGAACTCCTCAAAAAGGAAGGCTACGACAGCCGCGCGGAAGAATTTCCCTTCATTCGCAAGCTCGTGTCGGCCAACATACAGCCTGTCGATGACAGTTTGCTCGCCCCCGCGCCTTACGTCATTCGCGAAATCACCCTGAAGCGCAGCGCGCCCGGCAGTCGTGTCCGTGTCGGAATCACGGGATTTACGGACGGAAGACCCGAAGGGCCTGTCGCCAAAGGCTTCACCTACGCCGGATACAAAATCACGGACCCCTTCGAGGCAGCAAAGCGCGTCCTGCCCGAACTCAAAAAGAAAGCCGACGTCATAATAGTGCTTGCCTACATGCCGCAGGAACAGGCTGCCCGCCTCGCTAACGAAAATCCCGAAATAGACACAATCATCGGGGCAAAACAAATCAGCAGTCTCGATCAGCCTCAGCACTTCAACCGCGCAACCGTCATCTATGCCTTCAATCAGACCAAGCACCTCGGAGAAATGCGCTACTACGTCAAGGGCGACGGCTCGGTCGAGAACCAGATAAATCGCTACGTGGCGCTCGACGACGCCATACCGGACGATCCGGACGCGGTCGAAATAGTTACAGCCGCGCATAACGAATTCACCGAAGAACAGAACCGCGCGGCACAGAAGGCCACCCCTCCGACCGGACAGGCAGCATCCTTGCTGACCGCTTCTTCGCCCTTCGCAGGCGTGGATACCTGTGCCGCGTGTCACGTCACAGAGTACGATATATGGAAGAAAACCGGCCACTCTCATGCAATGCAGACGCTCGAAAACAAGAACCAGCAATTCGATACCGAATGCGTGAAATGCCATGTGGTAGGATTTGAGAAGGGCGGCTTCCAGTCACTGGTTACGACTCCGCAGTACGCAAACGTGCAGTGCGAATCGTGCCACGGTCCAGGCAAGCAACACGCAGAAAGCCCGGCCAAAGGATACGGCCTTATGCAAACTCCCGTCGGTTGCATGCAGTGCCATACACAACCCAATAGCCCGGATTTCGAATTCAAAAGCTATTGGGAGAAGGTCAAACACTGATCAGCCATCAGTCTTCAGCCGTCAGCCATCAGTCTTTTAGCTGACGGCTGATAGCTGACGGCTGATAGTTGACGGCTGATAATCGAGATGACTTCCCTGCTGAAACTGCTGCCGCAAATGCTCAGACAGGTTGGCGACACGGAAGAGGCGCGTCAACAGGCCGTATTCGTCGCCTGGGCAGCAGTCGCAGGCAGCCAAGTGCGCAAAGTCACCTCTCCCATCCGGCTCGAACGCAAAACCCTTATAGTCGCCGTTCCGGATTCGACCTGGCGCGCTCAATTGAAAAATATCAGCCGACATGTGCTCTTCTCTCTCAATTCATTGCTGGGCTCTCCCGTAGTCACAGCCATAGAGTTCGTAATCAACCCGACTCTTATAGATCGCGCCCCGGATCTCCCCCGCGAAGTCTCGTTCATCGCCCCCGAAAAACAGGCTCTCCCCCTGCGCGAGTGCGCCGGACAGATCGCCAACCCCGATCTCCGTGATACCTTCCTTCGCGCTGCCGGGAAATGCCTCGAAAGAAGGGCAAGATGACCGCAAATCAAGAACAGACACACGAAGTGGTGATCGAAATAAACGGACTCACCAAAGACTATCAGACGGGGTTCGTAAAAAAGAGGAACGTCCGCGCCCTCGACAACCTCTCGCTCGAGGTGCGGCGCGGAGAGATATTCGGATTCCTCGGCCCTAACGGCGCAGGTAAAACCACTACTCTCAAACTTCTCATGAAGTTGATATTTCCCACCTCCGGGACGGCGCGAATACTCTCTTCGCCGCTCGACGACCTTGCAGTCCGCTCGCGCATAGGATACCTCCCCGAAAATCCGTATTTTTACGATTATCTCTCCGGGCGCGAATTGCTTGAATACACAGCGCGTCTGTTCGGCATCCCTAAAGACTCGGCGAAGCAGAAAGCGAAAGAGATGATACATCTCGTAGGTCTCGATGAAGATCGCGCCAACCGTCAGCTTCGCAAGTACTCGAAAGGCATGCTCCAGCGCATAGGCATCGCTCAGGCGCTGGTCAACGACCCCGAAGTCGTCTTCATGGACGAGCCTATGTCGGGACTAGACCCCCTCGGCAGGCGCGAAGTGCGCGACTTGCTTCTGTCTCTGCGCGAGCAAAACAAAACGGTCTTTTTTTCATCGCACATATTGTCGGACGTTGAAGCCATCTGCGACCGCGCGGCCATTTTGAGCCGTGGAAAACTCGTCAGATGCGGCGACCTCCAGGAGATGACCGGAAATCATGAGTCCGTCCTCGAAGTCATAGCAGTCGGAGTCGATCACGGCGAAATGGACGAGGCGTCGAAGTCGCTCACTTCGGTGCGATCTCTTATAGCTTCTCCGAACGGGATACACCTTCTGCTCGATGACGATACGGAGATAGACCGTGTGATCGCGCTCATACGACAATCGGGTGGCAAGCTGGTGTCGATCAATCCGAGACGGCAGACGCTGGAAGATATATTCTCCGATGCCGAACAGGAAGTTCAACAATGACTCGACCCTCGAAGGAAAAAGTAAAAAGTAAAAAGGCAAAAGTAGTTCGGTCCCTTTGCCTTTTGCTTTTTGCCTTTTTCCTTTTCGTTGCGGGTATTGACTCATCCGATGCAACTGCCCATAACGACCTCAACGCGATGATCGATGGCCTTCAGAGAAAGTATTCGCGAATGAAAGGGCTTGCGGCCGATTTCGTGCAAATATATCAGGGCAGCGACGGGCGTGTCATAAGAGAGCGAGGCCGGCTTTTACTCAAGCGCCCAGGAAAAGCTCGATGGGAATACACAAGCCCCGAACCCAAGCTCTTCATCTCGGATGGAAAAAATCTATACTTCCATGTGATAGGTGAAAAGTACGCGGCGCGAACGTCCGTCAAACAGTCCGTAGACCCTCAAGTACCTTTTCTCTTCCTGCTCGGACGAGGAGATTTGCGCCGTGATTTCTCGCGCATAGAACTCCTCGGCAACTACACGGTCGTAGATCCCGGAAACCGTGTCCTCAGACTCTTCCCCAAACGCGCCCCCGAAGAGTTCAAGGAACTCCTGGCCGAGGTCAATCCTTCATCATTCGAAGTGAACCGCCTTGTCATATTCGAGCGCAACGCCGTGATACCGTCCGCGGGGACTGAGAACGTGTTGGGCGAGAAATGAAGGCAGTTGCTCAATGTCCTGCACGTCGCTCTCGACGTGGAGGTTGCCAAATGCTCGCTCCACGTCGCGGCGGCGCCACTGCGTCGTCAT